>JAFAHP010000745.1 GCA_019237175.1 Alphaproteobacteria bacterium | reverse complement strand
TCGCCAGATGAAAACCGACGACATTGCATAATTCCACACTGCTCCGACGGCAGCACCGCCGAGGCCGGCCAGCCACCAAGACTGATTGGCAGCGAACAGATGAGAGGCGATGCCGACGTTTGCGGCAGCGCCAAGACCGCAGACGGCATAGAACGACAATAGGCCCGTTACCAGGCCCCTGCCGTGGAGCCGCCGATCCCGATAGGTGAAGAGGTTGTTCAATAAGAAATTGCCGGTCATTGCGACGATCGTCGCGATCGCCTGTCCCGCCGCGAAGCGGATCCCAAACGGGTAAACGGCGAGCCAAAGGGTGGCCAGATGCGTCAGCACCCCAAAGCCGCCGATCATCGCGAACAACAAGAAACGGACCGGGATGATGGGCCCGGCCAGTTTGTCGAGGAGCAAAGTCAGGTATTCCCATGCCACCAGCGTGTCGAGCTTGCTCTCCCCGTGAACGCGGCGGCGGAAGTGGAACGGTAGCTCGGCGAATGCCAGCGGCCGCGGCGACGAGGCAAAAATGTCGAGCAGAATCTTGAAGCCTTGTCCCGATAAATTTCTCATGGTCGCGGCAAAGGCGCCGCGTGCAATCACGAAAAAGCCGCTGAGCGGGTCCGTCAGCTCGGCCTTGACGATGAGGCGAGCCAGCCGGCTCGCTAGGCCGCTGATCACCACCCGGGACCTTTGCCAATCGCCGACACTGCCATTTGTCCCGTAACGGGTGCCAACCACAACATCGAGCTCCCGTTCCTTGATCATCGTCAGCATGTTCGGAAGCAGCGCCTCGTCGTGCTGCATATCGGCGTCCATCACCGCGATGAATGGGGCAGAGCTCGCAAGGATGCCTTCGATGCAGGCGGAGGACAGGCCGCGGCGCCCGAGCCGCTGAACACAGCGGATATTGCTCTGCCGCTGCCCGAGTTCGCGTACCAGATCGGCAGTACCATCCGGGGAGTCGTCATCGACGAATACCGCCTCCCAGCGGATCCCCGCGAGCACGGTGCCGAGCCGATCGACGAGCGCGGCGACGTTTTCCCGCTCGTTCAAGGTCGGGATGACAACCGCGAGTTCGATCGGCCGGGCAGCCGGGTCTGACGCGAGTATTTCCTCCCGCCCGCGGTATCCGAGGTCGTCCATGCCCAGCCCTTTCCCTTACGGCGACGGCACAGGAAGGATGACCGGCAAAAGCTTTACGAACCTTTACCGACGGAGGGTGCGGACCCACCTCCGGATCGAGCAGTAAGTGATCGTGTTTGCAACCTGAAGCAGGACCGATCGCCGGCGGCTCTTGCGACCTTGCAAAGCTCGACCGCAATCGCGGACCAGGTCGGACCACCGAGAATGAATTTGAGCCAACTCCAATATTTCCCCCTTGCCCTACCTCACTTTTCTGTGTTGGTCGTGATCTTTCTCGCATTGGTTGCGTGGGTCGAGGTGCGGGCGCTGCGCTTGGCCTATATGCACATCGGGTTCGGTCCGCACGCTGCGGTTCTCTTGCTTTTGGCCTCGCTGGGCGGCAGCTATCTCAATATCCCGATCGCCCGGCTCGCCGCTCATCAGATCGTTTCCGGACGGGAGGTCAGCTTTTTCGGTATGCATTACGTAATCCCGGTGGTGGTCGAGTGGCCCGGGACGATCATCGCCGTCAACGTCGGCGGCGCGGTGATCCCGGGCTTGCTCTCATTCTATCTTTTGGCCAGGAATGAGTTGTGGATACGCGGCCTTCTCGCCACCGCCGCTGTCGCGGTGGTGTGCCATATCCTCGCTGAACCTGTTCCAGGCCTGGGGATCGCGCTTCCTGTGTTTGTGCCGCCGGCATCGGCGGCGATCGCCGCGTTGCTGCTGTCACGCCGCTACGCGGCACCGCTGGCTTACATTAGCGGCAGCCTCGGCACCTTGATCGGCGCAGACCTGCTCAATCTCGGAAAACTGCAAGGGCTGGGCGCGCCGGTCGCCTCGATTGGTGGCGCCGGGACTTTCGACGGGATCTTCCTTACCGGCATCCTGGCGGTCCTGTTCGCCAGCATCTTTGGTCCGCCGGTCCGCGGGAGGGTGGGCGCAATGCGGGCCAGGCCCTGACAAGTTCACCTCTCGGGCCCATTGCTGGAACACAGCGCGAGCCACGCTTCGTCGCGCGCCGATGGCCGCCGGCCGAGCCGCGCGCTCAGCAACGGTGCGGCCTTGGCCGATTGCCCGGAACGCAGGTAAGCGACGATCAGCGAGTCCTCGAAGACCTCGCGCTGCGCGTGGCTGCCGCCGATTCGCGACAGATCGGCTAGGGCGGGCTCGAAGATTTGTGCTGCCTTGGAGTCGTCGCCGCGGCCGAGCGCGGCCGCGCCGGCGCACAGGGCGGGCGCAACTTCGCCTGGCGGCAGCCGCCCGTCATTGGCGAGGCTCTGCAATCCGGCGATGCGGGTTTGCAGACTGTCGACGTTTCCGGTCGCGGCCTCGGCGAGGGCGGCGTGAAGATCGGCAAAGGCTAGGCTGGCGTGCGGAAAATACCGTCGCGCATGCGCGGCGACCTCGGCCCATTCTTGGTCAAGGGACGGAACCATGTCATAGAACCGCCAGCGCCACAGAAACGATGCCGAGTCGGCGAGGACCAGCATCGGGGCGGCCTGGGCAACAGACGGCCTGATATTGTCGAGGTAGATTGCCTGAGCGCGCGCGGCGTCGCCGCACGCCAGCTCGAACAGTGCCAAGTGCCACGACAAGTGGCAGTGCAAATGGCCCGCCCGGTCATAGCCCTTCAGCCAGCTCTCGAGAAAGCCGACGCCGCCGGCCGCGTCCCCGGACTCGAAAAAACCGTGTACGCGCTGGTGCGCCGCATGGGCATTGCACTGATTACCGGCGAGTGAGCGCTCGACCAGCCGGACCCCCTTCGCAACCTCCCCGGTTTCGATATAGGCCCAGCCGAGATAACCGAGAAACCACCAGTCGTCACCCCAATTTGGTGCCAATTCTTCAAGCAGCGCCAGCTGCAACTCGTGATGATCGCGGCGTCCGCTGAACCCCAGCAGACCGAACACGCCAAGCGCCAACGACAAGGGCAACGCGTCGCGCGGGTATTCCGAGGTGTGCGCGCGGACCATCGCCAGCGCCTCGCCGGCAGCGCCGTTGATCGTCAGCGTGATCGCTTCGATGTGCCGGCGCTCGCGTGCCGTGACGCGATCCGCGCGCGACCCAGCGTCCGCCGCCGCGGCCTTCGCTTCCGGCATGCGCGCCTGTAATTGCAACAATCTGGCGCGCGCGATGTGGGCCAGCGCGAAATCGGGATCGGCGGCGAGCGCGCGGTCCAGCCGCGCTTCGGCTCCGGGCCACGCCGACAGCAGCAGATCGACCCCGGTGATATAATCCTCGAGCGCGGCAGCGGTGGCGCACGTGACCGGCAGGCCAAAGCGGTCCTTCAGCGGCATGATCTCTCCCCTTCTTCAGGGCTCACCATACCGCATCAGCACGAATAGAAATTGCCCTTCCACCCGTTCCAGGGTCGACGACCGCCGAGAGCAGGGCAATGAGCAAGGACGCCACAACTATCCACAGCGGGCGCGCTGCGATGGGCAGCGCCAACCGGCTCAAGCTGGGTCTGTTCGGCGCTAACTGCTCCTCCGGTCGCGCAGTCACGATGGTGCCGGAGCGGTGGTCCGGCGCCTGGCCGGACT
>JAFAHP010000570.1 GCA_019237175.1 Alphaproteobacteria bacterium | reverse complement strand
CCGCTGAGGCCACCGCGTTCGCCCGCGTAACGGCTGCGCAGACCCGGTGGACGTCCGACCGTCGTATTCGAAACGACCAACCCGTCGATACGGGTGGCGAGGGATATCTCGGCGATATCGGCACGTTCTTGCGCCGTGAGATCAGGGGCGATCTTGAGGAGTAGCGGTGTCGCCGGCGCCGCCCGGTTCCTGGCGTCGACGAGCTGCCAGAGCAGCGAATCGAGCCTTGCGCGGGCCTGAAGATCGCGCAAACCCGGCGTGTTCGGCGACGAGATGTTGATAACTATATAGTCTGTAAAGGGCGCCGCGCGTCGGACGCCCTCTTCGTAGTCCTTGACGGCCTCCGCGCTGTCCCAGTTCTTGCCGAGATTGACGCCGATGATACCGGTGCGGGAACGCCGAGACAGGCGTGCGATCACCGCGTCGAGGCCATCGCTGTTAAAGCCCAAGCGATTTATCCCGGCTCGATCCTCGTCGAGGCGAAACAGGCGCGGCTTTGGATTGCCGGGCTGTGGCCGTGGGGTCACCGTGCCGATTTCGACAAACCCGAAGCCCAACGCGAGCATCGCGTTCGGCGCGCGGGCGTCTTTGTCGCAACCCGCCGCGAGGCCGATCGGGTTTGGGAATTCGAAACCCCAAAGCCTCTGTTGCAGCAGCGGAGGGTCCGGCTTCCCACTATCTGCCGTGGCAAAAATGCGGCCCAACCCCGATCGCAGCGCGTAGAGGCTTATCGTGTTCGCGGTTTCCGGCGGGAGGCGAAATAGGAACGCGCGGAGGAGCGGATAAAGATCGGGCAATCCAGGACCGCTATTTCTACGAAGCGAGATGACACCGCGCCGCTGTGCTAGACCATCCTATCATGTCGCACAATAACAGTCGCGACCTTGCGAGCCCAACGCCGCCGGTGCTAGTGCCGCGAGCGCCGGTCGTGGTCGCGGGCTTTCGCGAAGTCATATGGCTGAGCGCAGAAGGCGAGATCGAAGCGCTATCGCTGGCGGAGGCGACGGATCGGGTCCAAATCGAACCGCCGATGCTGTGTCACGCGGTCGCAACTGCTCGTCGTCTCGGTTTACCCGGCTTCCCTGCTCTCGATGTCCTCGAGCTGTTCGCTTTCGTTTATCCTGCCCGGTTTTGTGTCCCTACACCACGTGGCATCGCGGAGGCGCTCGGATTGCCGATCCCACAGCGGCCGAGCGAGGCCTGCGTGACCCTTGCTGCTGCAGCGCGTGCGCTCCTGCAGTCGCTCGCACAGGAGACCGACACTGAAATTCGTGCGATCGCCGAGGCGATGGATCGGGGCGGATGGATATGGGCGCCAGCGGTGCGAGCGGCGTTGCCGAGCGCCGGGCTCGATGCAAGGCGCCATGCGGCGGGGCTGCGGGTATGGATCAAACTCTCCGAATGGGAGGACACCGCAGCCGGTCCGCCAGCCGGAAACGAGCCAGTAACGCCGGCCGAAGCGCGCGCCCGGCTCTCGCAATTGCTTGGCGACGGGGCCGAGCCTCGTCCGCAGCAATTCGATTACGCCGCTGTAGTCGCCGCTGCCTTTGCCCCACGCGATGAGCCCGACCGGCCACATGCGGTCCTCGCGGAGGCGGGGACCGGTGTCGGCAAGACCCTCGGATACATTGCCGCGGCAAGCGTGTGGGCCGAGAAAAACGGCGGAGCGGTGTGGATTTCTACGTTCACCCGTAATCTGCAAGCTCAGATCGGTGGCGAGCTTGACCGGCTTTATCCCGATTCCGGGGTTAAACGCAGGCGAGTTGCCGTGCGCAAGGGCCGTGAGAACTTCCTTTGCTTGCTGAATTACGAAGAAGCGGTGGCGGTTACCGCGAGCCGGTCGGGGCGCGTCGCTGCGCAACTTGGGTTGGTCGCGCGCTGGATTGTAGCCACCCAATCGGGGGATCTGGTCGCCGGCGATTTTCCGGGCTGGCTCGCCGAATTGATCGGTCGGGGGCGGGTGAACGGATTGGCCGATCGCCGCGGCGAGTGCGTTCACTCCGCCTGTCCCCATTTTCGCCGTTGTTTTGTTGAGAAGAATATTCGTCACGCCCGCACCGCCCGCATCGTTGTTGCCAATCACGCGCTCGTCATGGCGCAGGCGGCTCTTGGCGGTCTCGACGACTTTAGCGCACCGACGCGGTACGTTTTTGACGAAGGGCATCACCTCTTGGAGGCGGCCGACAATGCCTTTTCGGTTCGGCTGTCGGGCCGCGAGGGGCGGGAACTGCGGCGGTGGATTGTCGGTGCCGAAGGTACAGGCGGGTCCCGCGCGCGCGGATTGCAGCGGCGCATCGGCGATATTGTCGAGAACGATGACGACCGCCTGCGGGCGCTTATCGAAGTTCTCGGCGCCGCCCGCATTCTGCCGGCGGAGGGCTGGGCGCAACGGATCGCCCACAACCGCGGCGCCCAAATCTTCGAGGGATTTCTGGCGTTGGTGCGCAAGCAGGTATTGGCGCGAGCCACACTTGCCGATGCCGGTTATGGGTTGCAAGCAGAGGCGCGCCCGCCGACTCCGGGGCTGATCGATCTGGCGCTGCCGCTGGCCGACGGCCTCGATCGTCTCGCGGCGGCGTTGCGGCGGCTGGCGGCAGCCCTTGGCGCGCTGCTCGATGACCCGGACAACCCACCCGAGCCAAGCTTGCGCCAGCGGCTCGAGGCTACCGTACGCGGGCTGGAGCGGCGTGCCGATCAGCAGCTTGCCCCGTGGGGTCGGTTGCTGCGGGACCTCGACGAGCCGGCCGGATCGGAAACGGTCGAATGGTTCTCCGTCGATCGCATCGACGGTCTTGAAATCGATGTCGCGGTAACACGCGGCTGGATCGATCCCGGCATCCCCTTTGCCAAACGGGTCGCACGCTCGGCACACGGCCTCGTTGTCACCTCGGCAACATTGACCGATGGCGAACCCGATCAGGATCCCGCCTGGCGCGGGGCTGAAGCTGCAACCGGATTGAGGCACCTGCTGACGCGTCCGATCGCGGCGCGCATTGCTTCGCCTTTCGAATACCCGGCGCAGACGCGGGTGTTTATCGTAACCGATATCCCGCGCGACGATCCCGGCCAGATCGCGGCTGCCTATGCCGCGCTGTTCACCGCGGCACACGGTGGGGCGCTCGGACTTTTCACCGCCATTGCTCGGCTGCGGGCGGTGCATGCGCGCATTGCACCAGCCCTCGAAGCGCGTGGTATCCTGCTTCTCGCACAGCATGTCGAAGCGATGTCGACGGCCACTCTCGTCGATATCTTTCGTGCCGAACAGGATTCGTGCCTGCTTGGTACCGACGCAATTCGCGACGGCGTCGATGTGCCGGGCCGCGCGTTACGCCTGATTGTGTTCGACCGTGTGCCGTGGCCACGCCCCGACATTTTGCATCGCGCTCGGCGAGCGGTTTTCGGGGGTCCACAATATTCGGACCAGGTGGCGCGCTTGCGCTTGCGCCAGGCCTATGGGCGTCTGATCCGTCGAGCCGACGACCGCGGGGTGTTCGTGGTGCTCGACCGGGCGCTACCGTCGCGGCTGCTCGCCGCCTTCCCTCCAGGTATCGCTGTAGGCCGCCTGCCCTTGACCGAAGTTGTGAGCGAAACCGCGCGGTTTCTCGAAACCGCATATGCGGCTTGACATGTTCACGGGCGCTTTGGTCTCTAGCTCTAGCCTGCGCCCTAACAGAAGGATTTGGTATGCTCGACCACCATCGCGCGTTGATTTACACGATGGTCATCGTATCGGCGGCCGATCGCACTCTGCCCGACTCCGAGCTTCATGCTTTTGTCGAGATCGTCGGCCACTTACCGATTTTTGAAGATTTCGACAAAGGCGAGTTGTTGCGGCTGTTTAACGACTGCGCCGAGTTGATGAGCCGTGAAAATGGGCTCGAAGAGACCCTAAAAGTGATAAAATCCGGCTTGCCGCCCAAATTGCGCGAGACCGCGTACGCGATCGCGTGCGATCTCGTCGCGACCGGTCGCGAGGCAAGCCAGGAAGAGCTGCGGATCCTTGACTTGCTGCGTCACCGGCTTGAGATCGGGCGATTGGCGGCGGTGGCAATCGAATACGGCGCGCGCGCCCGCTTTCAGACGCTGTAGACCGCCTTTCGGCCCGCCGCGGTAGTCGCCGACCTCACCGTACCGGTGGCAGAGCCTGTTTGATCGCTTCCCTGATATCGTCTGGCTGGGCGGCCAAGGCATCACACAGCCGGCGCAGCTGCCGGCGCAATTCATAAATCTGGTCGAGGAGACCGAGCACCAGCGGCACGGCTTCGTCATCGACGGCAAAGTCGTCGCGCATCTCTCGGATCAGCTCGATGCGGGCGACATCGACTTCGCGAAATAGCAGCGTGTCGCCGTGCTGTTCGGCCAAGACCCAGTGGTTTTCAACCCAACGACCCAACTCGTTCCGGTCGAGGCCATGCAGGCGGCCGAGAACCTCGTCGAATTCGATCATGACCGCGGCATCTCGCGACGCGCATCGAACGGGTGGCTGGGCGCCCATTTCTCAAGCGACTCGACGAGGTCTGTATCCTTCGGATGGCCGATCACGACCTTCAAAGTCACGAGTTGATCGCCCGGGCGGGAGCGCCGCTGGATGCCCTTCTCCCGCAAACGCAGCACCGTGCCCGTGTCGGATCCTCTGGGAATCGTCATCGAAACCCGCCCGGTGACAGTTGGCACTTCAATCCGCGCTCCCAACACCGCTTCGGCCAGGCTGACAGGCAATTCGATACATATGTTGTCGCCCTCGCGCCTGAACAGGGGATGCGCGGCGACATGAACCTCGATCAGCGCGTCGCCAGGCTCGCCGCCGCCCATTCCGGGGCCGCCCTTGCCGCGCAGGCGCAAGATCTGCCCGTCTTCGATCCCGGCCGGGACCGTCACGTCGAGCCATTCGTCGGGACTGAGGGACAGTCGTTTTTTGCCGCCTGTAGCCGCGTCCGTAAATTCGACCGTCAACGTGAAGTGGCGGTCCTGGCCGCGTATGCGAAACCGTTCGCCAGATCCGGCGCCCGCTCGGCCTCTGCGGCCGGACCCACTCGAGCCAAACGCGGCAAACAGATCCTCGAGATCGCTCAGATCCATCTCGCCCTCAGGCTGATACCGCCAGCCTTCCGCGCCCTCGGCATGGGGGCGATAGGAATAACGCGGACGCTCCGCTCCGCTTTCATCGATTTCGCCGCGGTCGTACCGCGCTCGCTTTTCCGGATCGGACAACAGGTCGTAGGCGGCGGAAATCGACTTGAACCTGGCTTCGGCCTCGGGCTTGCCCGGGTTCAGATCGGGATGGAACTGCTTGGCGAGGTCGCGGTAGATTTTGCGGATTTCGGCGGCGCTTGCGGTCGGTTTGACGCCAAGGATTTCGTATGGGCTTTGCGCGGCCATAAGTGTCAGCGTCGCCCGAGGTATTGCCGCACGGCGGTCGGTTTTCCGATGCGGACATCTACCACGCGCTCCGCTCCATCGCGGTCGACCGTCAACTGAAGCTCGCCACCGATCTGAGCTAAACCGACCCGACTCTTCAGTTCCGCAGCGTTGTGGATCGGCGTCCCGTTGACAGAGACGATCAAATCCCGCGCCCGCAACCCCGCGAGTTGCGCGGCAGAACCAGGTTCGACCCTGGCGATCAGCGCACCCTCGGTGCGCACCGTTCCCAGCGCGCGCGCAAGCTCCGGCGTCAAATCCTGAATCGCCACGCCGATGTGCCCGTGCCGCACTTCGCCGTAGCGGGTCAGCTGGTCCATCACGTCGCGGGCCATATTGATCGGCACCGCAAAGCCGATCCCGATATTACCGCCGCCGGGTGCCAGGATAGCTGTGCTGATGCCGACCAATTGGCCTTGCAGATTGACCAGTGCTCCACCGGAATTCCCCGGATTGATCGACGCATCGGTTTGAATGAAATCCTCGTAACCCTCGATGCCGAGGCCGGTGCGGCCAAGCGCGCTGACGATCCCCGAGGTCACGGTTTGGCCAAGCCCAAACGGGTTGCCGATCGCGAGAACAAAATCCCCAACCCGCAGACGGCTCGAATCACCCATCGGCACCGCCGTCAAATTATCGGTGGGGATCTGCAGCAGGGCGATGTCTGTACCGGTATCCCGCCCGACCAAGGTGGCGTCGAAACTCCTGTTGTCTTTCGTCGTGACTTTTATCTTGGTGGCGTTGTCGATGACGTGGCTATTGGTCAATACATAGCCGCGCTCGGCGTTGACAATGACTCCCGACCCGACCGCCTCGGTTTCGCGCTCGATCGGCTGCTCGTGAAAATCGAAGAATTGTCGAAACAACGGATCCTGCGCCAGCGGGTTGACTTCGCGCACCTCGCCGCGCACCGAAATCCCGACGACGCCGGGAGTGACCCGGCTGACGATGTCGGCGACGCTCGCGACGGGGACGCCGCCGACCTCCGGGATTGGCGCACCCCCCGATGCCGGCGCCGGCGCGAGGCTTGCCGCGACGATCCCGCCCGACACAACAGACGCTGCCAAGACCCGCTTCATCACAATGGACATCCGTGCGATCGAGGCGTCCCCTACGCTTCGCAAAACGCCGCTCGAAGCGATTGGTTTCGCGCCCTATCTAACCCTTCTGCGGACTGCTTCAAGGTGCCGTCGGGATTGGTTTTTACCCGCCGGCAATCGGCTACCGCGCGAGATCCACAGCTAATGTTTTGAATGTGGGGCTAAGCGAAGCCCGAGCAAAATAGAAGCAGCCTCCGCTGGTAGCTTAGTATATCCGGGCGGTACTTCAAACAAATCTGCGTTCTGCACGCCGATATGAACATTGCGCAATTCCCAATGGACCGTCGAAATCTTACCTTTTCGATTCGTATAACTGCCTTCGCATCGCATCGGGATACCATCGCGACTAAGCCAGAGTGCTCCAGTTAAACGCCCCTCGGGAATCACTTTGTCGACCTCATATTTGGTCGTGGTTATCCCGTTGACGTTGTCCTGGCCGACCGCCTTGCCGAGGAGATTGGGCTGCCCCAGAACCGTTAGAACCTTTGGCAGATCGAACTCTACCGCGGTATGCAGTCGCGTTAGCAAGACGTCGGCGATCGAACTGCCGGCGCGCAGGATGAACACCGGGTCGAGCGAGGGCAGAGCCTGCTCGTGGCGCTGCTCACCCGGGTTGTTCCACATTCGACCAATATAGCTGCGCCCATCGAACACGAGCACTCGCTCCGCGGTAAAGCCAACCCGCGGATCACCGAGAGTTTCGGCCGGCAACGGAGCAGCAATTATCAACGGGATCGTCGCGGCGATCGCGGCAAGCGAAAAAATGCGCATTATGTCCTTGGTGCCGGTGCGGGGAAGCAGCAACGAGGTCGCCGGTACCTCACGAATGCGGCGGTTTCGCGGCACTGGACAGAGGCCGCGCAGAGCCTATTCTGCCTCACAAAGGCTTGGCAAAATAGGCGGCTCGGTATGAACGGCAATGCGGACTCCAGTCCCCTGTCAAACTCGATCCGGCGACGGTCATGAACGACGCCGGCAGCGCCATTACAGTCGAGGTCCACACAGCGATCGCTGAGATCCCGAAAGCGGCGTGGGACGCCTGCGCTGGCGATATCAATCCGACCGTCTCTTACGCCTTTTTGAGCGCGCTCGAGGACAGCGGATCGACGAGTTCGCGGACCGGTTGGGCGCCGCAGCACCTGTCCATTTCCAGCCCCAACCGCACCATCATCGGTGTGGTGCCGTTTTACGCCAAGTCGCATTCCTATGGTGAATATGTATTCGATTATGCCTGGGCAGATGCCTATGAGCGCGCCGGCGGACGGTATTATCCCAAACTGATTTCGGCGATTCCATTCACCCCGGTCGCGGGTCCGCGGCTGTTGTTGCATCCGGATGCGCCGAGCCTCACGCGCGATCATTTGATCGCGGCAATGGTCGAATTATGCAATCGCCGCCGCTTGTCTTCGGTACACGTTACATACCCTGAGCAGCGGGATGCCGAGGCCTTCAATGCGGCCGGCTTCCTGCAACGCGTCGGCCAACAGTTCCATTGGAACAACAACAGCTACCGCGATTTTGATGATTATCTTGCAGCGCTTAATTCTCGCAAGCGAAAAGCAGTAAAGAAAGAGCGACGCGAGGCAGTCGCCGGGGGACTCGAAATCGAGGTATTGACGGGGAGCGATCTCAAGACGATGCATTGGGATGCTTTTTATCGTTTTTATTTGGCTACTTCGGATCGCAAATGGGGACAAGCTTATCTAAACCGGAAATTCTTCGAGATGATTGGCGATCGGATGGCGAACAGCATCGTCCTGGTCATGGCACGCCGTGACAAGAAATACGTTGCTGGGGCACTCAATTTGCTTGGCAAGGAGACCATCTACGGTCGCAACTGGGGCAGCTACGGTGAGTACAAATTCCTGCATTTTGAATGCTGCTATTACCGCGCCATCGAATTTGCGATCTCGCGCGGGCTAAAGCGCGTCGAGGCCGGCGCCCAAGGACCGCACAAGCTTCAGCGCGGATACCTCCCGGTCCCCACCTACAGCGCACATTGGATCCCCGATTCGGCCTTTCGCAGAGCGGTTGCTCAGTTTCTTGCCCGGGAACGCGAAATGGTTGAGCGCAAAATCGAGTATCTCTCTGAGGAATTCTCACCCTTCCGCCACAATCATGACCCGGCCACAGACGATTGACATCAAACGGACCAATTACTCGGGCATCCATGGTGTGATTGCATTCGGTTGCCTGAGGGGCTCGCCAAATGTCCGAGGGATTGAGGGAGAACCGGTTGGACCATCATCGACCTCTTAGGGAGATGTAGCCTGATCGTGGCAAATCGGGTTTGCCGGTTGCACCCACGTGTTCGAGGACGAGCCGCACACCCTATCGTTTTCATACAAGGGTGATAGGTTTCTGCCCGGTCGCGACACACGAGATCGGAGAATTGCACTGCGGCAGTCGGCAGTACCCTTGTTCTCGACATCTGCAGTGCTTACGCACGACTGAAGCGACAACGCCATTGGCTGTATCGTTTTCTCACCAGCCAGCGGGACGAGCCAGCCCATTACCGACTTGCTCGGCGTGCCTCGCAAGCCGAAAATCAGCTCGCGGAACTACTCCTCCGGCTTCAACCCCTGATCGATGGGGGCCGAGTCGGCACCGCTTGCGCGCCGGATGCCTACTTGCCCGGATGAAGGCGGTTGGGGAGAGGCTTTGGCGAATTTAATCGACGAGTTCCGGTTCTTTAGGTTCCGCCGGAACGACAGGACGCTCCTCGAAAGCAAAATCGAGCGCATCCTCATCGGGCTTCTTGGTGACGCGCACAGTCCCGCCCTTGGCAAGGCGGCCAAACAATAGCTCCTCGGCAAGCGGTTTCTTGACGTGCTCTTGGATCACACGAGCTAGCGGACGCGCTCCGTACAGCGGGTCGTAGCCCTTTTGCGACAACCATGCGCGGGCGTCTGCGTCGAGCTCTATCGTGACGTTGCGATCGGCAAGCTGCTCTTCCAGCTGAAGCACGAATTTATCGACAACCCGGCCGATGGTTTCCGTGGAGAGCGGCGCGAACGAAATGACCGCGTCGAGCCGGTTACGAAATTCGGGTGTGAACATGCGATTGATCGCCTCATGATCATCGCCCTCGCGAATTCCGCTGCCAAACCCGATCGCCGGTTTCGCGAGATCGGATGCGCCGGCATTTGTCGTCATTATCAGGATAACATTGCGAAAATCGACGGTCTTGCCGTTATGGTCGGTAAGCTTGCCGTAATCCATGATCTGCAACAGGATGTTGAACAGGTCCGGATGCGCCTTTTCGATCTCGTCCAGCAACAGCACCGAATGGGGATGCTGGTCTATTGCATCGGTTAGCAAGCCACCCTGGTCGAAGCCAACATAACCGGGCGGCGCGCCGATCAGCCGTGACACGGTGTGCCGTTCCATATATTCCGACATATCAAAGCGGGTGATTGTGATGCTGAGCGTGCGCGCCAACTGACGCGCAACCTCGGTCTTGCCCACACCGGTCGGTCCGGAGAACAGATAGGAGCCGATCGGCTTCTCCGGATCGCGCAGCCCGGCCCGCGCCAGCTTGATCGCCGAGACGAGCGCCTCGATTGCGCTGTCCTGACCAAACACCATCGTTTTTAGATCGCGGTCGAGGTTCTTTAGTACTTCGCGATCGTCGCGCGACACGCTTTTTGGCGGGATCCGTGCCATAGTCGCGATGACAGCCTCGACTTCACGAGCGGTGATCGTTTTGCGCCGCCGGTTCTCCGGCACCAGCATCTGGGCGGCGCCGGTTTCGTCTATGACATCGATCGCCTTATCTGGCAGCTTGCGGTCTCCGATGTAGCGATGCGACAACTCGACCGCGGCACGCAGCGCATCGGCCGTGTAACGAACCTTGTGATGCCGCTCGTAGTAAGGCTTAAGGCCACGAAGAATTTTGACCGAATCTTCGACTGTCGGCTCATTGACGTCGATCTTTTGGAAGCGGCGAACGAGGGCGCGATCTTTTTCGAAATAGTTTCGGTATTCCTTGTAGGTTGTCGAACCGATGCAACGGATCGCTCCTCCGGCCAGCGCCGGCTTCAGCAAGTTTGATGCATCCATCGCCCCACCACTGGTGGCGCCGGCACCGATGACAGTATGAATCTCGTCAATAAACAAGATTGCGCCCGGCTGCGCCTCAAGTTCTGACAGCACCGCCTTCAGGCGCTCCTCGAAGTCGCCGCGATAGCGCGTTCCGGCCAGCAACGCTCCCATGTCGAGCGCGTAGATCGTCGCGTTCATCAACACGTCGGGGACTTCGCGCTGCACAATGCGCCGCGCCAGCCCCTCGGCGATCGCCGTCTTGCCGACGCCGGGCTCGCCGACGTAGAGTGGATTGTTCTTCGCCCGCCGGCACAGAATTTGGATTGTGCGCTCGACCTCGGCTTCGCGTCCGATCAGAGGGTCGATGCGCCCGCCCTTGGCTTTTTTGTTCAAGTTGACGCAGTAGGCGTCGAGCGCGTCGTGGCCGCGCTTTTGCGACTTGTCGTGACGGTCGTCCTCATCAGCGCCTTGGACGCGTCGTGTCTCCGAACGACCCGGTGCCTTGGCGATGCCGTGCGAGATATAATTGACCGCGTCGAACCGGGTCATGTCCTGCTCTTGCAGGAAATAGACCGCATGGCTCTCGCGTTCGGCGAACATCGCGACCACGACGTTCGCGCCGGTTACTTCTTCGCGCCCCGAGGACTGAACGTGAATGGCCGCCCGCTGCAGCACGCGCTGAAAACTTGCCGTCGGCTTGGCATCGTCCTTATGCGCGGAGACGAGATTGCCGAGTTCGTTGTCGACGTATGCCAGCACCTCTCGGCGCAGCCGCTCCAGGTCGACACTGCACGCACGCAACACCGCCACCGCGTCCTGGTCCTCGGTCAATGCGAGCAGCAGATGTTCGAGCGTGGCGTACTCATGGCGCCGGTCATTGGCGTAGGCGAGCGCTCGGTGCAGGGATTTTTCGAGATTGCGTGACAGCACTCCCGACCTTCCTTCCTCGCTAATCCTTCTCCAGCGTACACTGCAGCGGATGCTGGTGCTGGCGGGCGAAATCCATCACTTGGGTGACCTTGGTTTCTGCGACCTCGTAAGTGTAGACGCCGCATACTCCAACCCCGCGGCGATGCACATGCAGCATGATTCGTGTGGCTTCCTGCCGGCTCTTGGCGAAAAATCGTTCTAGGATGTGAACGACAAACTCCATTGGGGTATAGTCATCGTTCAGCATGAGCACCTTGTACATCGACGGCTTCTTCGTCTTGGGTTTGGGCTTGACGACGACGCCCGTTCCCGGTCCTTCCTCGCCGCGCTTTCCGATGTCGCTCATATCGACCCAGGCCGATCGCGTTGCTCGCCACCTTATGATATTGGCTTTCTCGGAAGGCGGAAAACGATTTTTCTCGGTCAGAGCCGATGTGTCGCTGATAGCCGGCATAGCTCTACTCGGAGCGATAAGGACGGCGCAGCAGGCGATTGGTGGTCGCGTCGATTGACGCACCGCGATGCAGTATTGCATCCACCGCGGTGCAGATCGGCATTTCGACCCCCGACCGGTCCGCCAATTCGACAACGGCACTCGCTGTCGCCATACCCTCTACCAGCACGCGGCGAATGGCGAGTGCGGCGTCAACGCTTTGCCCGCGGCCGAGCGCCAAGCCCAGAGAATAATTGCGCGATTGCCCCGCCGTACAGCTGAGAACCATATCGCCAAGGCCGGATAGACCCCGAAACGTCTCGGCCTCGGCTCCTTGGGCAACGCCGAACCGGACCATCTCGGCAAGTCCTCTGGTAATCAGAGCGGCGCGGGCATTGTCACCCAGGCCGCGCCCGACCACGATCCCGCAGGCGATGGCGAGGACGTTTTTGACCGCACCTCCGATCTCTACACCCACGCAATCGCGCGACAGGTACGGTCGAAATCGCGCGCTCCCGAGCGCCGAGGTGAAGCGCTCGGCTAGCGAGACGTCATCGCTGGCGATGACGACTGCACTTGGCAGGTCGCGGGCAACCTCCGCCGAGAAGCTCGGTCCCGACAACACCGCAAAGGGCGAGCCTGGTAGGACCTGGAGACCAATTTGCGACATCATCGCAAGCGAGCGGATCTCGATGCCCTTAGCACAGTGCAGCACTGGCAGGCCGTCCGGTATGCGGTCGCGTAGTCTTTCCAGCACCGCACGAAGAGACTGCGCGGGCACCGCCAGAAGGGCCGCGTCGCTGGTCTCGAAAGCTCTCCCGAGGTGCGCCGTCGCGGTGATCGCGCGGTCGAGCGTGACACCCGGCAAGTAACGCGGGTTTTCATGGCGCTGGTTGATCGCGTCAACGACGTCGGGATCGCGCGCCCATAAGGTCGCAGTGGTGCCGGCGCGCTCGGCAACTACCGCGAGCGCGGTTCCCCAAGCGCCGGCGCCGATGATCGCGAGCCGCTTCATCCGTTCATGGCCTAACGCCAGCGTCGCGCCGCGACGAGGCGGCGAGATCGAGCGGCCAACGCGGGCGAAGTGGCGCGGAAAGATCGTCGACAAGGCCGAGGCGCAGCCGCTCTATTCCGGCCCAGGCCACCATCGCCGCGTTGTCGGTGCAGAGCGCGCGGGGTGGTGCAACGAAATCAAGGCCGGCCGAACCGGCAAGATCCGCGAGCTGCCGGCGCAGCCGAGCGTTCGCCGCAACCCCGCCAGCAGCAACGAGACTTCTTCCTTGCGGGCAATTGCGCAAAAACCAGGCAATCGCGTTGGCGGTGCGATCGCAAAGAGCGTCGCAAATTGCCGCCTCAACCGCGGCGGCGAGATCGCTTTGATCTTGCCGGTCGAGCGGGGCAATTTCGATCGCGATCCGGCGCACGGCGGTCTTTAAGCCGGAGAAGGAAAAATCGCAGCCGGGCCGGCCTAGCAGCGGTCGCGGCAGCGCGAAGCGTCGCGCATCGCCGCCGCTTGCGGCGCGTTCGATCGCCGGCCCGCCCGGATAATCAAGATCAATCAGCTTGGCAGTTTTATCAAAAGCTTCGCCGGCGGCATCGTCGAGCGTGGTGCCCAAACGCCTAAAACGACCGACGCCGAGACAGACGAGCAACTGGCAATGCCCGCCGGACACGAGCAGCACCAGATACGGGAAATTTATCGGAGTACTCAGCCTCACGCTCAAGGCATGAGCTTCGAGATGGTTGACCGCGATAAACGGTGTGCCGGCAGCCCAGGCGATGCCTTTTGCCATCATCGTGCCGACGATCAGTCCACCGATCAGTCCAGGCCCGGCGGCGGCGGCGACGCCATCGAGTTGGGTGGGGGCGATATTGGCGGCGGCGAGGGCGCATCGAACCAGAGGTTCGAGATGATCAAGGTGAGCCCGAGCTGCGATTTCGGGGACGACGCCGCCATAGGGCGCGTGTTCGTCGAGTTGGGAGCGAAGGAGATCGGAAAGGATCCGGGGAGTCAGCGCGCTATCGCCCACAACTGCCGCGGCAGTCTCGTCGCAACTCGTCTCGATGCCCAAAACGATCATCGCGGGCGGCGATCAAAAGGACTTGTCCGGCTCCGACCGCGCGCAGCGGATTATCCCGGCTGCGCGACCTCGTAAGTTTTGAGCGTCTTGTCGGTTGCCGCATCGATCTCGAGCAGCTTTACCGCGTAACCCCATAAAACCGCTGCATGCCGCAATACCGCGCGGCAACTCTTTTCAGCGAGCAGGACCCCGTCGTGCACATAATGCGTGAGGACAAGGCAGCGGTCACCGCGCAAATCCACGTCGACGACCTGAATATCAGGTTCGCGGCGCGACAGGTCGTACTGCCGCGACAACGCGCCGCGGACCTTACGATAGCCGATCTCGTCGTGGATCGCCTCGACCTTCATCGCCGGCTTACTGCTGTCGTCCGAGACTGCAAACATCCGGAATTTACGGATCATCGCCGGGCTCAGATACTGCAGGATAAAGCTCTCATCGCGGTAATTGGCCCAGGCGTGGCGCAGCACGCCGTAGCCATTGCCGAGGCCGGCGATATCGGGGAACCACGCCTTGTCCTCTTCGGTCGGCTCCTCGCATATGCGCCGAACGTCGGACATCATCGCAAAGCCGAGCGCGTAGGGGTTGATGCCGCTGAAGCGTGGGTCGTCGAAATCCGCCTGAAAGACGACGCTCGAATGCGAGTGCAGAAATTCGAGCATCGAGCCCTCGGTGATCAGGCCCTTCTCGTGAAGGCGCCGCATAATTTCGTAATGCACGAAGGTCGCACAACCCTCGTTCATCATCTGGGTCTGTTTTTGCGGATAGAAATATTGAGCGACGAGCCGGACGATGCGGATTAGCTCACGCTGCCAATCCTCAAGTCGCGGAGCGCGCTTTTCGATCAGGTAGAGAAGGTTTTCTTCTGGCAGTCCGAGTTCGCGCTTGATTTCCTGCAGTCGCGCTTCCGCGCCGTCGGTGTCTTCTTTGCCCCCGCCGGCGCCCGGAACAGTCCGCCATAAATCGTTGTAGGTCGCCTCGGCATGCGCCTGCCATTCCTCTGCCCGCCGCCGTTCCTCCGCGAGATTGGGTTTGGTCCGATGTGCGTAGCGGTTGACGCCGTGATCCTTTAGCGCATGCGCCGCGTCGAGCACCCGCTCGACCGCCTCGATCCCATGCCGCTCCTCGCATTTCGCTACGTAATCGCGGGCAAAGCTTAGGTAATCTAGAATACCGTTGGCGTCAGTCCACTGCCGAAACAAATAATTGTTTTTGAAAAAATGGTTGTGGCCAAAAGCGGCATGCGCCATAACCAAGGTCTGCATGGTCATGGAGTTTTCTTCCATGATGTAGCAGATGCACGGGTTGGAATTGATGACGATTTCGTAGGCAAGGCCTTGCAACCCCCTACGGTACAGGGTTTCGTGAAAGGCGAAGCGTTTGCCGAAGCTCCAGTGCCGATACATCAGCGGCAGGCCGACCGAAGCGTAAGCGTCAAGCATCTGCTCCGAGGTGATGACCTCGACCTGCACCGGATAGACGTCGAGCCCAAGTTCGTCGAGGGCAATCCGTTCGATCGCGTCATAGGTCTGCCGCAGCGACGCATAATCCCAATTCGGGCCGCTGAACAACGGTGCCGAAGCGTCGAGGCGCGCCATCGGCGCGGAGCGCTTGTCAGACACGAACTCCCCCTTTCGCAAACAGTTCGTGAAACACCGAAAAGATCTGCGATGGATCGCCAACCCGGCGCATGGCAAAATGGGGATGCGCCGGGGCGACCTCGCTATAAGCGCGCCAGAGGTCGCTGTCCCGCGCGAGGCCGGTAAGGCTGCCGCCCATGCCGTCACCGACCTCGACGTAGGCAAAATATTGACAAATCGGCAGAACTTCGCCGCCCAGTAGCGCGACACAGCGACCGCTGTCGGCGCCGTAATTGTCCCCGTCGGAAGCCTGCGCGGCATAAATGTTCCATCGATCGGTCGGATAGCGCGCCCGCGCTACCTCGAGCATCTTCTCTAGCGCGGTCGAAACGACGGTGCCGCCGGTTTCGCGGCTGTAGAAGAAGGTCTCTTCGTCGACCTCCTCCGCGGTGCTCGTGTGACGAATAAAGACCACGTCGACATGGCGGTAGCGGCGGATCAGAAAAACGTGCAACAGCATAAAGAACCGTTTGGCGAGGTCCTTCATTGCTTCCGTCATCGATCCGGACACATCCATCAAGCAGAACATCACCGCTTCGGTGTTGGGCCGCGGCACACGTTCGAAGCGATTATAGCGGACGTCGACCGGGTCGATATAGGGAATGATCTTGCTGCGGTGCTCGGCGCGGTCGAGTTCGAGGCCGAGTTGCCTGGCTTCTTCCTCATCGCCGCGTAGGCGCGCCTCATCGAGAGCCTGACGCAGCGCCTCGACCTCCCACTGCTTCGGCCGCCGCAACGAGATACGCCGTGCCATGCTGTTGCGCATCGTCCGCCGTACGCTGAGGTTCGAGGGCGGTCCGGTGACGGTATAACCCGCCCGCTGCAGGTCGAAAGCAAAGGTCTCCCGCAGGCTCTTCTTGACCAGGTCGGGCAGTTCGAGATCCTCGAAAAACATGTCGAGGAACTCATCCTTTGACAAGGTGAACTCGAACGCGTCCTCGCCCGATCCGTCCGGGCTTCCCTCCGAGCCACCGCGCCCCTCACCGCCGGCTGGCCGTGGGATCTCATCACCGCGGACGTATTCCTTGTTGCCCGGTACGACGTGCTCGGTGCGGCCGGTACGACGGCTGTGATGGAACACCGGTTCGACGATGCCGCGCGTCGGAATCGCTACTTTTTCGCCATGCTCGACGTCAGCGACCTTGCGCTTGCGCAGCGCGTTCTGCACCGCCGATTTGACCTCCGCCCGCGCGCGCGTCAGAAAGCGCTGCCGGTTGCTGAGGCTCTTACCCTTGGGATTGGGTCGGCGGTCGACAATGTTCATCGTCTTCGCTCCAAGCCGGGCGCCGATTGTCTAACCGGCTTTGTTCACGCGCATGTACCACTCGACCAGGCGGCGAACCTGCCGCTCGGTGTAGCCGCGCGCCACCATCCGCTCGAGAAAGTCGGCGTGCTTTTTCTCGGTGTCGCTGTCCTTCTTCGTCCCGAAGCTGATAACCGGCAGCAAATCCTCGACTTGCGTGAACATGCGGCGTTCGATGACTTCGCGCAACTTCTCATACGAAGTCCAGGCCGGGTTCCGTCCCGAATTGGCGGCGCGGGCGCGCAACGCGAATTTGACGACCTCGTTGCGGAAGTCCTTGGGATTGGCGATGCCGGCGGGCTTTTCGATTTTCGACAGCTCCTGGTTTAAGAGCTCGCGGTTCATCAGCTGGCCGGTATCAGGATCCTTGTAGTCCTGATCCTCGATCCACGCATCGGCATAAGCGACATAGCGGTCGAACAGGTTCTGGCCATAATCGGAATACGATTCGAGATACGCTTTCTGGATCTCGTGGCCGATGAATTCGGCGTAACGCGGCGCCAATTCGGCCTTGATAAAGTTCAAGTATCTCTTTTCGAGATCGTCTGGAAACTGCTCGCGCCATATCGCCTGTTCGAGGACGTACATCAGGTGAACCGGGTCGGCTGCGACTTCGTGCGTGTCGAAATTGAACGTGCTGGACAGCACTTTGAAGGCAAAGCGAGTCGAGATGCCGTCCATACCCTCGTCGACCCCGGCGGCGTCGCGGTATTCCTGGGGGGATTTGGCGCGCGGATCCGTGTCCTTTAGACTTTCGCCGTCATAGACCCGCATCTTTGAGTATAGGTTCGAGTTCTCATGAGTCTTCACCCGCGACAGTACACTAAACCGCCCCAGGATGTCCAACGTCGACGGCGCACAGGCCGCATTCGCCAGCTCGCTGTTTTGCAACAGCTTCTCATATATCTTGCGCTCTTCGGTGGATCGCAGGCAATAGGGCACTTTGATGACCGAAATGCGGTCGATAAAGGCCTCATTATTCTTGTTATTTTTAAAGCTCTGC
>JAFAHP010000363.1 GCA_019237175.1 Alphaproteobacteria bacterium | reverse complement strand
GCAAGACCGCAAATCCGGCTCGCGCACACCGATTTCAGCCAAGCTCGTCGCCAACATGATCACAACCGCGGGCGCCAACCGCGTGCTGACGCTCGATCTTCATGCCGGGCAGATCCAGGGCTTCTTTGATATTCCCACCGACAATCTGTACGCAGCCCCGGTATTGGTGAAGGACATCCTCGATCATCACGCGCTGCGCGATCTGATCATCGTCTCACCCGATGTTGGCGGCGCCTATCGCGCCCGCCAGATCGCCCAGCGGCTCGATGCCGATGTCGCGATCACCGACAAGCGGCGCGAGCGCGCCGGTGTCTCCGAGGTGATGAACATTATTGGCGACGTATCCGGCCGGCGCTGCATCCTTGTTGATGACATCGTCGACAGCGCCGGGACGCTCTGCAATGCCGCCTCTGCCTTGGACGAAGCCGGGGCGTCCGCGGTGTTTGCTTATGTCACCCACGGTGTGTTATCCGGCGGTGCCGTCGCGCGCGTGGTAAATTCACCGATCGAGATGTTGGTGATGAGCGACAGCATCATGGCGACCGAAGCGGTGCGCG
Organism: Alphaproteobacteria bacterium; assembly: GCA_019237175.1. Classification (GTDB taxonomy): domain Bacteria; phylum Pseudomonadota; class Alphaproteobacteria; order ATCC43930; family CGMCC-115725; genus AP-15. The sequence continues at coordinate 3,092 of JAFAHP010000363.1, read as the reverse complement.
AGGCGAACAACATCCGCCAGGTATCAATCGCGCCGCTCATAGCCGAGGCGATCCGCCGCATCAGCGAGGAACGGTCGGTTTCGAGCCTGTTCGATTGAGTTGCGGTCGACCGGACCATATCCGAACCGAAGGGGTGGGGCTGGTGCGCTCGCACAACCTTTTCGATCGGTTGACCGGACCTGGTCTTTTGCGGAGAGGAGCAACCGTCGATGCCCGAGATCATGACGCTGAGCGCCGAGTTGCGCGAGCGTGCCGGCAAGGGTGCGGCCCGCGCGACGCGACGCGCAGGGCGCGTCCCCGGCATCGTCTATGGCGGCGAGCGCGAGCCGATGCCTATCAGCCTCGAACCGCGTGAATTGTCGCGCGCGCTCGCCCGCCGCGGGTTTTTCGCGACCCTGGTCGATCTCAAAATCGATGGTTCGGTGCAGCGCGCTTTGCCGCGCGAGGTCCAATATCACCCCGCGACCGACAAGCCGTTGCACATCGACTTCATGCGCGTGGCGGCGACCACCCGTGTCACCGTGACGGTTCCGGTCGTCTTTATCAACCACGAGCAGTCGATCGGGCTGCGTCGCGGCGGTATCCTCAACATCGTCCGCCACGGCATCGATTTGAATTGCCCGGTCGACGGCATTCCGGATCAACTGGTCGTCAGCCTCAACGGCCTCGATATCGGGGACAGCGTCCACATCAGCGCGGTGGTCTTGCCGGAAGGCTGCAGGCCAACAATTACCGAGCGCGACTTTACGATCGCCAGCATCGCCGCCTCCTCCGCCGTGCGTGAGGAGGCGGCAACAATCGCCTCGACACCACCTGCCGCAGAACCGGCCGCGCCCTGACGAGCCGAGACTCCGTTTGCGATACTGACGGTTTGCGCCGATGCGGCTCGTTGTCGGGCTCGGAAACCCGGGATCACGCTATGCGCGAAACCGGCACAATATCGGCTTTATGGTGGTCGATGCGATTGCCCGGTTGTATGGCTTGCCTGCTTTCCGCAATCGGTTCAGGGGAGAAGTCGCGGAAGCACTGATCGAGGGCCAGCGCCGAATTCTGTTGAAGCCGCAAACTTTCATGAATGAATCCGGCCAATCGGTGGCCGAGGCGGCGCGCTTTTTCAAGTTCGCGCCGGAGGAGATCGTCGTAATTCATGACGAGATCGACCTGCGCCCCGGAAAACTCCGCGTCAAACGCGGCGGCGGCAACGCCGGCCACAATGGTCTGCGTTCGATCGACCCGCTGATCGGGTCCGATTACTGGCGCGTCAGAATTGGGGTCGGGCATCCCGGAATCAAAGAATTGGTCCAACCTTACGTATTGCAGAACTTCAGCCCGGAAGAAGTGACCGACTGGGTCGCGCCGCTGGCCGCTGCGGTGGCCGAGACGATACCGTTGCTGCTCGCGGGCGCACCCGACGCCTTTATGAGCGAGGTCGCGCGCCGCCTCGCACCGGCGCAAGAAAAGCCGGCGGCAACACCGCTGGCCCAGTAGACCGATGGGCTTCAACTGCGGCATCGTCGGTCTGCCCAATGTCGGCAAGTCGGCCTTGTTCAACGCTTTGACCGCAACCGAGGCCGCAGAGGCGACAAAATACCCGTTCTCGACGCGGGAGCCCAATGTCGGTCGCGTCGCTGTGCCGGACGAGCGGCTCGAGGTTTGCGCCCGTCTTGCGAAATCGGTGCGGATCGTGCCGACACAGCTCGAATTCGTCGACATTGCCGGGTTGGTGCGCGGCGCCTCGAAGGGGCAGGGTCTCGGCAACCAGTTTCTCGGCCATTTGCGTGAAGTCGATGCGATTGCCCATATCGTGCGTTGCTTCGAGGACGAGAACGTTGCGCATGTCGAAGGCTCGGTCGATCCGATCCGCGATATCCAGACCGTTGAAACCGAATTGATGCTGGCCGATCTCGACAGCCTCGAGCGCCGCGCCGCAGCGGCGCAAAAACGCGCTCGCGGCGGCGATCGTGAGGCGAAGCTTCAGCTCGAGCTGATGGAGCCGGCACTTGCTGCATTGCGCGACGGGCGACCGGCGCGGGCCGCTGCGGTCCCGGCGGGGCGTCGAAGTGAACTTTCGGCGCTGCAACTACTGACTGCAAAGCCGGTTCTTTATATCGCGAACGTCGACGAAGAAGCAGCCGCTTCCGGCACCGCGGCAAGCCGCGGTGTTGCTGATTATGCCGCAGCGCAAGGGTCGCAAACGGTGGTGATTTCGGCGGCGATCGAAGCCGAACTGGCGGTGCTCGGCGATCCCGGGGAGAGGCGCGAATTTCTTGCGGCGCTGGGGCTCGGCGAGACCGGGCTCGATCGCGTCATCAAAGCCGGCTACGCGCTGCTCGACCTGATCACCTTTCTGACAGCCGGACCGAAAGAGGCGCGGGCGTGGACCATCCCTCGCGGCACCAAGGCACCGCAGGCCGCGCGCGTCATCCACAGTGATTTCGAAAAGGGCTTTATTCGCGTAGAGACCATCTCATACGAGGATTTTGTCGCCTGCGGTGGCGAACAGGGCGCCAAGGATGCCGGCCGCATGCGGCTCGAAGGTGCTGATTACGTGGTTCGCGACGGCGATATTATGCATTTTCGCTTCAACGTCTAAAAGAAACAGTTCAGCGGGACGGTGCTGGCGCACGCTGATGGTCATTGCGAAACCCGGATGGCCGGCCTGCGGGCCGTTTCCGGGGGTAGCAATCTCAGTCAGCAGACACCGCGTCGGCGAGATTCCCGCGGCGCCTCACGGCGCCTCGCACGACAGCGAGCAAGTTCCATCCGCGGCGAGTCGCCGAGACCGGTGGCGAACCAACAGTTGAACATCTGCAACCAGTGGCAGGGCACGGCGTGACCAGCCCGAGTGCCCGCGGGCCGGAAAATCGCGTCTAACGTCAAAAAAACGTCACCGATCTTTAACGATGATGCAACGCGCGGCGGTTCACATGCGCCCGCTCGAAATTTCAACTCAGAGGATACCCAATGCGACATCGCCGCACGTTGATGCCTTTTGCCGAATTCGCGCTGGGGGCGGCCGGTCTCTGTATGCTGGCGATGATGGCGTCGCCACCGAACGCCTATGCCGACGGCGGCAACGACCGCAACACCGC
>JAFAHP010000361.1 GCA_019237175.1 Alphaproteobacteria bacterium | reverse complement strand
AAGCGCAACCGCGCCATCCATCCCGACTATACTGACCCAGTCGAGGGCTTTCGCCGGCTCTATTTCGATACGGTCATGTTCGAGCCTCGCGCGCTGCGCTTCCTATGCGACACGGTCGGTGCCGATAAGATCATGCTCGGCTCGGATTACCCATTCGGCATCGGCGACCCCGAGCCGAGGCGGGTCCTGGACGATACTGCACTGACCGAAGCCGAGAGGCAGGCCATCCTCGGCGAAACCGCCGCCCGCATCTTCCATATCGATTGCGGCTGCCATAGCGATCGATGAGAGTTATTAACGAACGAACTGACTGAGAAAAGGCCGACAAAATGCTTAAAACGCTTTGTCTGATTATCGGTCTGCTCGGCCTGGTCGCCGGCGTGTCAACCGCAGCGCAGGCGCAAGGCGGCGTACGGGTCGGGACGCTAACCTGCAATGTCGCCAGCGGCTGGGGGTTTGTCTTCGGGTCGTCGAAGTCGCTCCGCTGCACCTTTGCGCCGGCACCGGGGCGTGCCGAGTTCTATGCCGGCACTATCAACAAGTTTGGCGTCGATATCGGCTATACGCAAGGCGGCGTGCTGGTTTGGGCGGTATTTGCGCCGACCGCCAATCTGGGGCCCGGTGCGCTGAACGGCAATTATGTCGGTGCGACTGGCAGCGCTACTGTAGGGGTCGGGGCCGGCGCCAATGTACTGGTCGGCGGCTCCAACAGCACGATCTCGCTGCAGCCCGTCAGCGTGGAAGGCAATACCGGTCTCAACGTGGCGGCCGGCATTGGATCGATCAGCCTGCGCTATCAGCCGCAAACTGCGCGCCACCGTCGCTGAACAGATTCCTGCGACGCAAAGGTGCGGGCCGCGTTGTTCACAGGTTAAATTCAGGTCTTGGTCATCGGCGCGCCATATTTTTGGCGCATTAACATTTTGGCGCCCGGGACGCGGGGGTGACGGCTATGCCCGTAGTCTGGCGCTGTGGGGGAAGCTCCGTTGGCGCCGATGTCCCGCCTGCTCTACTACCTCTATGCCCGCCGGTTGGTCCGCGAGGTCAAGAGCCGACCAACCCCCGGCCATATCGGCATCATTCTCGACGGTAATCGGCGGCACGGCCGCTCGGTTGGGATCACCGAGCCGCGGGAGCTGTACGATCTCGGTGCCAACAAGCTCGACGAAGTGCTCGACTGGTGCGTCGAGCTAGGCATCGCGACGGTGACCTTGTGGGTCTTTTCGACCGACAATTTTCACCGGCCGGCTGCCGAGGTTTCCGGGATCCTCGGGTCGATTGAGGCCAAGCTCAAGGCGCTGGCCTGTGACCCGGCGATCCACCGGAGGCGCGTGCGGGTGCGAGCCATCGGCTGCCGAGCGATGCTGCCCGAACCGGTCCTCGCAGCGATTACGGAGGCTGAGCGGGCGACCGCCGGATATGACGACCTCGAGCTCAACATCGCCGTTGCCTATGGCGGTCGCCAGGAGATCGCCGACGCGGTTCGCGCCTTGCTCAACGGCATGGCCGATGACGAGGCGACATTGGCAGAGGCGGTCGCCGGCGTCACCCCAGAGGCCATCGCCAAACATCTCTACACCGCGGGGCTACCGGATCCCGACCTGATCATACGCACGAGCGGCGAGATCCGCCTTTCCGGATTTCTGTTATGGCAAAGCGCCCACAGCGAGTTCTATTTCACCGACGTGCTGTGGCCGGCCTTCCGCAAGATCGATTTCTTGCGTGCGATCCGCTCCTTTCAGCAACGCCGCCGCCGCTTCGGCTGTTGACCATACGTCAGGCCGAGTGGGCCGAAACGCCCGGCAGCAATTCGTTGCGATAGGTCGGTCGCAGAATTTCTAGCCGCATCGGCACCGGCGTTCCGAGCCACAGCGCATTCTTGCTGTGGTCGTCATAGGAGCTTTCGGTCAGCGGATGGACGAGAACGTCCAGGCCCCCGCGATTCAGCATCAGCCAAGGCACGATTTTTTGAAACTCGTCGGCCTCAAAGATCACGCTGAACTGCGAGATCGGGTGCGGGCCTATCGGCTCGTCGCTGAAGGCTCCGGGTTTGACCGCGAACCGGCTAATGATCGTTTCGCGCAGCCGTTCGGCTATCGGCCGAGTGGCCGGGTCATAATAGACGTGGGCGTGATAGCCTTTGAGTTCGGTCATTAGGTTCTCCTGCTGGTTATCGCGGGCCATGCTCATATTTATGAACGCGGCCACCATGTATCAAATCGATTGATTATATAATATTCATCCGTCCCATGGATATTCGTGCCGTTGATCTCAACCTGCTGAAAGCCTTCGACGCGCTGATCAGAGAACGCGCCGTCACCCGCGCTGCTGGGCGCATTGGTCTGTCTCAGCCGGCGATGAGCCATGCGCTGTCTCGCCTAAGGAGCCTCTTTGCCGACGATCTGTTTGTCCGCACGCCTAATCGCATGGAGCCAACCGCTCGCGCGCGCGAGATCGCCCCTCTCGTCTCGGCCGCGATCGAGCATATCGAGGCGGCGCTCAACCTCGGCGTCGGCTTCGACCCGGCGAAAAGTGCCGGTATCTTTACCGCTGGTATGGCCGAATATGCCGAGGTGGCGCTCGTCGGCCGCCTTGCTGAAACGTTTGCCAAACAAGCCGCCAAGGCGACGTTGCGCTTGACGCCGCTGACCGGCGCCGAAGCCGTCGAGCAAGTCGATAGCGGCGCGATCGACGTTGCGGTCGCACACCTGCGCGCCTTGCCTGGGCA
>JAFAHP010000443.1 GCA_019237175.1 Alphaproteobacteria bacterium | reverse complement strand
GTTTATCGCGGCGCACACTACCCGCATTGGTGTTGGCGTTTCGGTGCTGATAATGCCGTACCGCAACCCAATCGCGACCGCCAAGAGATTGGCGACGATCGACCGGATGTCGGGTGGCCGGCTGATTACCGCTGTTGGCGTTGGCTGGAATGAAGCTGTATTTGCCGCGCTTGGCGTGCCGTTCCACGAGCGGGGACCGTGCACCAACGAATATCTGCACCTTTGGCAAGCCTGTTGGTCACCGGGCAAGGTCTCCTTCGCCGGAAAATTCTTTTCGTTCTCCGATATGCATGTCAGCCCGAAGCCAGTGCAGCAGCCATATCCCCCGATTTGGATTGGCGGCGCCAGCGATGCGGCACTGCGCCGGGCGGCGCGTTTCGCCGCGTTGTGGCAGCCGACCCCACTGCCCATTGCCGAGATAGTCGAACGGCAGACCGCGTTGCGTCAGGCGTGCAACCAAGTTGGGCGGGCACCGATCCCGACGCGGATGAGCTTCCGCGTCGAGTTCAGCACGATCACCGGCAATGCGCCACAGTCGGGCAGCAAGCGGCCAGCGGGACATGGCACACCGGCCGAGGTGGCTGGCGATCTATTGAGCTACCGTGAAAAAGCCAGCCTCGATGCCTTCCAGATCAACTTCCACGGCAATCGCAACCTTGATCAGCTCCTCCAATCGATGGAGTGCTTCATGCAGGACGTCGCACCGATAGTGTCGGAGCAGCGAATTGGCTCGGGGAACTGAACTCCGATGCAGCCCTTTAAGGCTCACTGGAGTTGAAAATGTCGCGAGAGATCGTCGGGAAGGGACTGCGCTTTTCGCTGCGCCACGCGCCCTGCGCGCACATCTGCCGATATTGCCTCATATCGGAATCGAGAAAGCGCAGCGCTTTGCCGTTCGCCCGGTTCGAGCAGCTCGTGCATCGATTTTACGATTGGAAGCAAGCAAGGGGCCGTGACGATTTCACCATCGGAATTTTTGTCGGTCCGTCCTTTGATTACGACCTGAAGACCCTAAAGGGCGTCGCCAAACTGCACGCCCGGCGCGGCTCAAAGTTTGGGATCCTGAATCTCGGTGGGCTGCGGCGAGACGCACGACCGATGGAACGGGCGAGCCGGGGACTTCGAATATCAGACCATGATTCTGCGGTTGGGCGGCGAGCGCGGCATGGTGCGTAGAGGCTGTTTCTGACGCAAAACACCCTGCCGCTCTTCGACCGTCTGCTGGACATCCTCGACGGATTCCTGGGGAGATCCGCAGCCGATTCGTGAGTCCGTTTTTTTACGCCGGGCTGGCAAACCGATACGAGGACGAGCGCATCATCGAGGACATCCTCGACGGCCGCGCTGCCGGCGATGACGATCGGGCTATTTGTGCGTCCAGACCTTTCCTGCGGATAACACGAGGATGATCGCCAGCAGCGGCAGTAGGACGGCGTTCGGAACGAACCCGAGCAACCGGGCGCCGATGAAACTGCCAAAGATCGAGCCGGCGGCCATCATCAACACGAACCGGCGGTTCTCGCCGAGCACCACAAAACTCCGATCCCGGCTATAGCGGACGAACCCAACCAACATTGTCGGCAGACTCACGGCGAGCGACAAGCTGCCGGCGAGCTTGATGTCGGCACCGAACAGCAGGACGAGAGTTGGGATTAGCAGCTCGCCGCCTGCCACCCCGAGCAATGCCGCAAAGATACCAATGACAAATCCAGCGGCGACACCTGCCAGCAATTGCGCGGCCCCTGTCAGCATTGCCCCTGTTGCCGCTGTATCGTGTCCAAGCACCAGCACAACAGCGATCCCGAGGAGCAGACCAGCAATTACACGATAGAGTGTCTGTGACGCGAGGCGCGTTGCCCAGCCTGCCCCAAGCCACGCTCCCAGCAGGCTGCCAGCGAGCAGATTGACGATGATCGGCCAATGGGCGGCAACACTCGCGAAGGGCACTGTCGCCGCACGAAACGGCGAGGCGGAAGCGACGACGACAAGGCTCATCGCCTTATTGAGGATCACCGCTTGCAGTGCCGCAAACCGAAACGTGCCGATCAGGAGCGGCAACCGAAATTCAGCGCCACCCAAACCGATCAGCCCGCCTAGCGCACCAATAATAGCGCCGCCTCCGAAAGCGGCCGGACTGCTGCGCGGCTCCGTGACAAGGACTGGTAGGCTGCCGGTCACGCGGGTTCCGCTACACGCACCCGGGCGATTGCGCTCAGAACCCCTTCGGCGATGCGCCGGGGCCGCTCGCCGAGGCCAAGCACCTTGGCGGGATCGCCGCGCGGATCGACCTCGATCACTTTGGTCCGGGCAGGAACGCCGACGCCGCTGCGCGTCAGACCGCGCAGCACACCGCCGATCGGCGCGCGTAATATGAGCGACCCCACGGTG
>JAFAHP010000262.1 GCA_019237175.1 Alphaproteobacteria bacterium | reverse complement strand
CATTCACGGGCATCAAGAGACGCAGAGGAACGGTGGCGAGGCTTACGTTCTGACGGGCCGGCTTGGCATTATGGCGCGGCGTGGCTATGCAGCAGCGGCCGTCTCGCAGCCCGGCTATGGCAATTCCTCCGGTCCGCCTGACTACTGCGGACCCTACACGCAGCGGGCCACGCTGGTTGCGATCGATTTTCTGCGGCGACAACCCTTCGTCAAACCCGACAAGGTGGCACTCTTCGGCTATAGCCGCGGCGCGATTGTGGCGGCCATGGTGGCGACGCTGGACCCGAGACTGGCAGCCGTGGTGCTCGGCGCGGGCGCCTACGACTTCTTCACCTGGCGCCCGACACTGCCGGGCATCTCTCGCAATCTTTTTGCCGAGGCAGGTACGTCGGCCGAGGCTTTTATGGCGCGTTCGGCGATTTACCATGTAGCGCAAATAAGGGCACCTGTGTTGCTCCTCCACGGGACCGCCGATCAACGAATTCCGGTTGCCCAGGCTGAAGCCTTTGCCGAGAAATTAAAAGCCGCAGGCGTGCGATATAGGCTCAAAGAGTTCCCCGGAGCGCCGCATGGGATTCCGATTGATGACCAGTATCGCGAGATCTATCCATTTCTTGACGAGTTCCTCCGCTGAGATCGATCGCGGTCGGGGAAATGGCTGGTAACGGCGCAAAGACGCAATCCCACGGGGTCGGCTTTGAAAGCGAGATGGAGTAGATTTGCAGAATGACCGATCTCAACGCCCTGATCCAAGACCTCGTGATCGCCAACCGTATTTTGGCGCGGGAGGAGGTCGTCGACGCTTACGGCCATGTCAGCGTGCGTCACCCCGACAACCCACATCATTTTTTGATCGCTCGCTCGCTGGCCCCGGAACTCGTTGGTCCCGAGGACATCGTCGAACTCGATCTCGACGGCCAGCCAGTACGCCACGAGGGCCCCAGTCTTTATCTCGAGCGCTTTATCCACGCTGCGATCTTTGCGGCGCGGCCGGAGGTCATGGCGGTTGTCCACGCCCATGCCGAAGACACGCTGCCCTTCGGCATCGTCGAGCGGACAAAGCTGCGGCCGGTAATCCATTCGGGGAGCTTTATCGGTTCCGAGGTGCCGGTCTGGGACATCGCCGACAAATTCGGCGACACCAACCTTCTCGTCACCAACATGGCGCAGGCCGAGGATCTCGCGGACTGTCTCGGCGGCAACAACGTGGCGCTGATGCGCGGCCACGGTTTTGCCGCTGCTGCGCGTTCGTTGATCGAGGTCGTGCGGCTCTCGGTCTATCTGCCGCGCAATGCGCGCGCTCTGATGCGCGCACTGCAGCTCGGCGGGGAGATCAAATGCCTGTCGCAAGGCGAGATCGAGGCCCGCAATCGCGGCTACAGCCCTTATTCGGTCGAGACCTGGCGTACTTGGGAATACTGGGCCAATAAGGCCGGCTGCAGTCATCTGCTGACCCGGCCGGATGACCGCCTCCCGAAACCATGATGCAGATCGCGCCGCACCTTCCGGAACAAGTTCATTGTCTCCGCATGCGGGGACCCAGATGCCCCCAGTAGGGACGCTGTAACGGTGGCTCCGGGCTCGCGCCGGTACAGCGATATCCGTCTCGTAGCCGCCAATCGGTAGGGCGTCACCCGCAATGAATGCGGCCAGCCCAATTTCTGGCCGGGCGATACCCCTCACCCAGCTCCGGGGATTCGCCTCGCCAAACCCTTCTGGGCCCTCTCCCCCAATGGGGGAGAGGGGAGGGTGAGGGGGCTGATCTTGCCGATGCTATCAGATCGAAAACCGCGGTATCCCGCAATGCCCGTTCCGCTGCTGACATTGCTCAACGCCCAGACGGTCGCCTCCTATACCGCGGCCGGGTTCTGGGGTGATGAGACAATCTATGATCTCGCTGCACACCACGCGCGCGCGACTCCCCTGGCTTACGCGGTGCGCGACCGTCACCGCCGGCTCCGCTATGCCGAGCTGCTTGTCGCCGCCGACCGGCTCGCGGCGTACCTCGCCGGCTGCGGCATCCGCCCCGGTCAGCGCGTCGCGCTGTGGCTGCCAAGCCGGGTCGAGACCGCGATCGCACTCGTCGCCTGCTCGCGCAACGGCTATGTCTGTTGCCCATCCCTACATCGCGGCCACACGGTCGGCGAGGTCGCGGCACTGCTCGACCGCGTGCGCGCCGCGATCGTGATCGCCGAACCCGGCTACGGTGCCGATGGCGACCGGCGCGACATCTTTGCCGAGCTGTCCGACCGCGATTTCGTGCGCCGCCTGTGGCGTGTCGGCGCGGCCGAGGCCTCGCCCTTCGCCGAACTGCGCGGCCCGACACGCGAAGTCGCAGCGAGCAGGGACCCCAATCAGGTCATGTATCTGCCGTTCACCTCCGGCACGACCGGCGAGCCGAAGGGCGTTTTGCACAGCGACAACACCTTGCTCGCGACAGCGCGGATGATGGCCCGCGATTGGCGGCTCGCGCATGCGGTCCTTTATACGCTCAGCCCTTTGAGCCACAATCTCGGGCTCGGGGCACTGATTACAGCGCTCGCCGGCGGCGGCGAACTGGTCGTTCACGACCTGCCGCGCGGCGCCAGCATGCTCGACCGACTGGAGGAAACCGGCGCCGAGTTTCTGTTTGGGGTGCCGACCCACGCGATCGATCTGCTGGCCGAGCTCAGAGCGCGCGGGGCAGAGCGGGTCGGTGCGGTGCGCGGGTTTCGCATTTCCGGCGCTGCAGCACCCGGCCCGGTCGTCGCCGCGCTGATGCGGTATGGGATCGTGCCGCAAACCGGCTATGGCATGACCGAAAGCTGCTCGCATCAATATACGCTCCCCGACGACCTGCCCGAGCGCATTGTCGAAACCTGCGGGCGCGCGTGCGCCGGCTACGAGATCCGCATCTGGCGCCAGGAGGATCCCGACAGCGAAGCCGCCCGCGGCGAAGTCGGCGAAATCGGCGGCCGCGGCGCCAGCCTGATGCTCGGCTATTTTGATGACCAACAGGCGACCGAGACCGCTTTCAACAACCATGGCTGGTTCATGACCGGTGACCTCGGCTGGATCGACGACGCCGGGTATCTGCGCATCACCGGTCGTAAAAAGGACGTGATCATCCGCGGCGGACGCAATATCCATCCGGGGCGTATCGAGACATTGGCGATGCGCCACGAGGCGGTCGAAAAGGTGGCGGCGTTTCCGATCGCCGACGCCCGGCTCGGCGAGCGCGTCTGCCTCGCGGTGGTCATGCGCAATCAAATGCGCATCGATCCGCGAGCCCTGATCGAGCATCTCAAGGCGTGCGGCTTGTCGCGCTACGACCTGCCGGAATTCTTCTTGTCGTTGTCTGAGCTGCCGCTGACCGCCAGCGGCAAGCTGTTAAAGCGTGAGCTGGTGCGCTGGGTCGCGGACGGGCGGGTCCACCCTACGCCCTTATCTTCCCGCTCTGCGGAGTGCTGTTAGCGCATGCAGGCAATCGTCGTGGATATGTTCGGGCCGCCCGAGCGATTGCAAATCCGTGAAGTGAGCGAGCCCGCACCGGGGCGGCGTCAGGTCTTGGTGAGGGTGCACGCCGCGCCAGTCAATTATGTCGATCTGCTGGTGATCGGCGGCAGTTACCAGTTCCGGCCGGCGCTCCCGTTCATCCCCGGCAAAGGCCCCGCCGGCGTGGTGACAGCGCTCGGACCGGAGGTCACGAATTTAG
>JAFAHP010000222.1 GCA_019237175.1 Alphaproteobacteria bacterium | reverse complement strand
ATCCCGCCCGGCGGTCAAATCAAATATACCCAATCCGCGGTGAGCCTGGAGAACCTGATCGGCCAGATGATCTTTTCACAGCCGGGCGGCGGTCAGAAAAAGCCGGGCGAGGGCGGCGGCGAAGCCGCGCCGGGTGCGGCCTCTGGAGGCGCACCCGGCGGCGCCCAGGGTGGCAGAGCGGCGGTGGGAGCGCCGGGGAATCCCCCGGGCAATCTCAAATAAGCGGGGGATTGCCGATAGGAGATCGCGATGAGCGACAGCACGGAATTCCCGATCTGGCGGACCGCGGAAGGAGAGCCGGTCTCTTGCGTCGAAAAGATCAAGGTGCTGAACGAGAACCTCGCCGAATTACGCGAACTGGCCCAAGAAGCGCTCGAAGATGCGGTGCTGATGGGCGCTGACGAGCGCCAGGTGCGTGAAGTGTTGGCCGGGATCGTCGAGGGCCTCATCAATCCGTATAAGAAGCAAGCGTAAATTCTGGTCATCCCGTGGGGCCTTCAGCCTGCGGACCAAGTTCCGTGGGTCAGGCCGGGATGCACCTCAGCTATGAGCACCGGCCTTCGACCTGTGAAAAATCCAGAGGAGCCTCAGGAGGATACAAATCGTTCGTCGCCTTCCCGGCGAAAGCCGGATCCATGCGTCCACGGTCGCCGGCGCATCAGGAAATCGCAAGGCCTTACCAACCGATCAACGGTTCGTGCGGCAGGAACGATCGGCCCCAGCCTCCGCCGGGGAAGCGATGGTTCGCCGGTGTGATTAGCATCGGGTGCTATTTCCGTAAAAGTGGGGAAGATTTAGTCAGCGCAGCCGAACGTGCCCGGCGCGGTGCTACCAGCTCGGCTTGGTGACGAGGAAACTCGGGCGGGTTTCCATATGGCCGATCCAATTCATCAATTTTGGGTGTTCTGCAAACGGAGCTTTGCCGTCCGGCACATTGGCGAAAAAGTAGAGGAGCGGGATCACCATCAGATCCGCGAGGGTAACGAAGTCGGCCGCGAGAAAACGGTGATCCTCCATCAGCCGGTTGATTTCGGCGAGGCACAATCGGGCGCGCGGCAGCGCCTTCGCGATCGCTTCCTCGTCCGGCTCGCGGCCCAGAAAACGCGGCGCCAGCACCCGGTTGAACAGGACGGCCCCGGCGATGCTGGGCCAAGCATAGGCATCGACGATACCCATGATTTGGTTCATTCGCGACCATTGGTGGACGTCCTCGGGCTGCAAGGGTGTGCCTGGGAAGCGTTCATCGACGTAACGAACGATCGCCTGGGTCTCGTAGAGGCTGAAGCCATCATGCTCGAAAGCAGGGACCTTGGCGAAAGGCTGGCGCGACAGATGCGCTTCCTCGCGGTGGGCGCCGAAGGGGACATCGACGAGTTCGTGCGTCACTCCTTTCTCGGCAAGCGCCAGTCGAGCGCTCCACACATAAGTGCTAAACGCTGGACCGTAGACGATCGGATTGGCCATCGCCGTACTCTCATTCAAGGATCAGCGGCGATTAGCGAGCGCAGTCGCGCGGCATGTCAAGCGGTGGCTCTGCGGATTTCTCAGGGAACACGTGCCGTGAACAGCTTTATGAGATCATCCAGGACATAGCGGCTTTCGACGAGTTCGAGCTCGGCTTCTGGGATGTACTGCTCGGTGTGCCGGTCGAAACTCGCGCCATAGGCCCAAGCGATCCAGGGCTGCCAAACCCGTGACACCATGCGGCGCATCGAACCGCGTGGTCGGACATACTCCAGCAGACGAATAAGACCACCCGGTTTGACGACACGACCGAGCTCGCATAGCGCCGGCACCTGGAGATTATCGGGCAGCACGCAAAATAAAAACGTCGCGACCGCGGCGTCGAATGAGCCGGCCGGAAACTCCAGCTTCGTCACGTCCATGACATAAAGGCGCCCGGCAGCCGATACGGTCCGGCATCGCCGATGCGCTCGAGCCAGCATCGCGGGACTGGTGTCGATCCCTGAAACAATAGCGTCGGGCGGGTAGTAAGCGCAGTTGCGACCGGTCCCGACACCCGCGTCCAGCACCCGACCGCCAAGGCTCTGAAACATTGATCGGCGCAGCGCGCGGTATCGAGACCGTTCAAACGGTAAATCCAAGAGGTCGTAGAATGGTGCGATCCGCTCGTATCGCGAGAGATTGGAGAATTGCATTTTGACGAGTTAGCTATCGGAATGTCGCGCGCAGATGACCAGGGCGCAATACTGATTGCCCGCAACCTAAAACGGGCCGATGCTGAACGTTGAAGGTGCGCCGTTGGGTTTGGTCACCGCACCACCGCAATTTTTTTTGGGAGGCTAGGATGCCGATGTGGCGACCCGACCCCAGCTTTTATCCTTCACCGCGCATGGCGATGAAGGCGCCGCCGGAAAAGTTCGCCTTTGTCGCTTCGTTCGATCCCACGCGCCGCCAACCCGACGCGCTGGCGGTCGTTGATGTCGACCCTGCCTCATCGAGGTATTCGCAAATCGTCGGCTCGGTCGAGATGCCGAATACCGGCGACGAGCTTCATCATTTCGGCTGGAACGCTTGTTCGTCCTGTCTGTGCCCGAACGCGCCACATCCGCATGTGGAGCGCCGCTACTTGGTTGTCCCGGGCCTCAGATCATCGCGAATTCACATTCTCGACACCAAGCCCGATCCACGCAATCCGCAGCTCGTCAAGACCATTGAACCCGACGAGATCGCTGACAAGACCGGATACACTCGTCCCCATACCGTGCATTGCGGTCCGGGCGGGGTCTATGTGACCGCCCTCGGCAACGCCGAGGGCAAGGCGCCCGGCGGCATCTTTTTGATGGACCACGAGAGCTTCGAACCGCTCGGCCGGTGGGAGGTCGACCGCGGCCCGCAGCTTCTTGGTTACGACGCATGGTGGCATCTCGGCTACGATACGATGGTGACGAGCGAATGGGGCACGCCCGACACCTTCGAAAACGGCCTCGTTCCGGAAATTCTGCTTGGCAGCAAATACGGCCGCCGCCTGCATTTCTGGGACTTCACCAAGCGCAGGCACTTGCAGGCGATCGACTTTGGCGAGGAGCATCAGCTGGTCTTCGAATTGAGGCCGGCGCATGACCCGACCAGGGCTTACGGATTTGTGAATTGCGTCGTCAGCCTCAAGGATCTCTCCTCGTCGATCTGGGTATGGCATCGTGAGGGCGAGCGCTGGGCGGTCAGAAAGATCATCGAGATCCCGGCCGAAGCGGCCGATCCCGAGCAGCTGCCGCCGATGCTCAAGGATTTCAAAGCGGTCCCGCCGCTCGTCACCGACATCGATCTGTCGATGGACGATCGCTTTCTCTACGTCGCCTGCTGGGGCACCGGCGAGTTGCGGCAATATGACGTCTCAGACCCGTTCGCGGCCAAGCTCACCGGCACCGTCCGCATCGGCGGCATCGTCTCGCGCGCTGGTCATCCGGCTGCAAAAAATGGTGCGCTAAATGGCGGCCCGCAGATGGTCGAGATCAGCCGCGACGGCCGCCGCGTCTATTTCACCAACTCGCTGTACGGCGTAATCGACGAGCAGTTCTATCCCGACGGGATCGATGGCTGGATGGTCAAGCTCGATGCCGGGCCGGACGGCGGTATCGTCTTCGACCCGAGGTTCTTCATCGACTGGCCCAAAAACCGCCGGCCGCATCAGATTAGGCTAGATGGCGGCGATTGCTCGTCCGACTCCTATTGCTATCCGTGATCCCCGGCCCACGGCACTTCGGCGATGAGCGCGGCGCCGCCGTGGTGGCCGTGGGCGGCGCTGGTCGGGCTCGGGTGCTTTCACGGCGTCAATCCGGCCATGGGTTGGCTGTTTGCTGTCGCCCTCGGGCTGCACCGGCAAAGTCGGAAAGCCGTCGCATTGTCGTGGTTCCCGATTGCGCTCGGTCATGCCGGTGCGGTCGCGCTGACCGTCTCCGCCGCGCTCGCCTTCGGCCTCGTTCTCGACCATGCGAGGTTGAGCCGCGCCGCGGCCACTGTGCTGATCGGATGGGCTGCTTGGCACGCCATCCGCGGCCATCACCGGCCTTTGCGCATCGGCATGCGAACCGGTCTCGCCGGGCTCGCGTTGTGGTCCTTTCTGATGTCGAGTGCGCACGGCGCCGGCCTGATGCTGATCCCCGTCGTGCTGCCGCTATGCCTCGCGGCCTCGCCCTCTGGGCGGCTGACAGCGGCCGGCTCACTCCCGCTCGCTCTCGCCGCGCTCGGCGTCCACACCGCCGCGATGCTAGCGACAATGACGGTGATCTCCGTTCTCGTCTACGACCGGGTGGGGCTCGCGTTTCTGCGCTCGGGCTGGGTTAATCTCGATTTAATTTGGGTTGTGGCGCTCGCCGTCTGCGGCGCTATCCTGCTGCTCGCTTAAGTAGGCCGCGCTCTCGTCTCATTTCTTGGTCGAGGACCCGGCGAGAGCCGGTGTCGCGGCGCCGCCATTGTTCAATAAAGCCCCGAAGATTGCCGCGGCGCTATCGATCCCGGTTCCCTGACCGCCGGTCGAGACCACCGTTTGCGGGACCAGCCGCCCGACCAACGCCACGATCTCGGGCTTCTGCTCGATCGCCTTAAGGAATTGCTGGACGAGATTGATTGTCAGCACCCGGTCCTGGCCGAGCACGTCGGCCTGCGCTTTCTGGCCTTGTGCGGTTTCTTCAAGCTCGAGTTTTTGCCCCTCGCCGCGCAGCTTTGCCGCATTGCGGTTCTGTTCGGCAACTTGCACGCCAATCATCGCCTCGACCAGTTGGTGCTGTTGCTCGGCGGTCGCGCGCGCCTTTTCGGTTTGGATCCGCTGCGTCTGCGCTTTCTGCTCCTGCTGATAAGTCAGCTGTAACTGATCGGCCAATTGCTGACGCAGGCGCGAAACCAATAATTCGGGCGGCAGCGCAACGTCGCCAAACTTGACCTCCTTGATGATGATGCCGGCACGCAATCCCTCTGGCCGGATCGCCTCTTCGACGGCGTGTTCAAGCTCGGCCCGGTTGTCGGCGAGGTCGAGCACATGGCGGCCGGTGGCGCCGACGACGTTGCGGACAATCGACCGGATCGTCGGGACCATGATGTTGTTTTCGATCTCCGGCAAACCGCCGACTGCAGCGACGACAAAGGGGGCGTTGTCGGGCGTAACTTGCGCCAGCACACGCAGCTCCAATGGCACGAGCCAGCCTTCGACAAACGGTGTGACGGCCGGGTCGGCCGCACCCTCCGGCACGGGAATGTCCTGGGCGCGTTGCGATTGAGTGAGGTTACCCGCCTGATCGAGGCTGAGATCGATATAGCGTTTCTTGTAGCCGCCCTTGAATTCCCAGGTCTGCACCCGGGTGCTGATCATCGTGACCTTATAGGCCGCATCGTTTACGTAATAGCGGCCCGGCTGAAGCGCTTGCTCCCAAACCCCGATGCAACCGACCGGAACCAGGACGGCCGTCAAAACGCCCTGGTCTTCCTTTTTCGGCTCGGAAGCCACCGCCTTGCCGCTCGAATTGGCGAACACCCGCTTCTGCCGGCAAGAGTGTGGATCCGGTTTTGGTGCCACCATACTGCCGAAATCGACGGCTGTGACGACGTTGGATTTTATGACGCCGACCGACCCTTTTGGGATATCGACGGCATCCTTGACGTCGATATCCCAAAGGTAAGTATTGAGCCGGTAGTTCCCCGGCGTCAGCACCGTCGTTTGCGGCCCCCGCTCGCCGTCATGCGTCAGAAAATATTCGGCGTCGAGCATATCGAGCTCGTGCCCGGCAGCAAACGCATCGGCGAGGTACTGATCCGGGCGCAGCGGAACTCCGTCCTTGGCGTTCAAAAACCCGTACTTGCCCGCCGGGATCGAGACAACCTTTTGGTTTTCGACATGGTAGATGACGTTGACCAAGAACCAGGGGTGCCACCCGGGCGTCAGGATGTAAGCCTGCGGTCCCTTTTCGCCGTGAATCGCGATGATGTGCTCGCCCGGTAGCGATTTGACGCCGTAGATCTTATTCAATACCGCAATCTCGTCGGCATCGACATGGACATAAGAAGTGGCCGCCAGACAGGTCAGCGCAATCGCGACAAACAAAATGCGCAACGACAGTGCCAGGCTTCGAAAATCCGGCCTGGTGCGGGCGACAAACAAGCCGAGGATGGCCGGCGCCACCGCCGCCAGAACGAGATAAAGCAGGGCTACGGCTACCCAAAACATCGGAGCCTCCGACCGGAGTGACTGAGGAACGCTTGGCGCGCATGCGATTTCGGCTGGGTGATGCCGCAGGCATCGAGAGCAGGCACTTCATCCGACGCGCCGCCGTGCGCTGTGCGATGCGTCATGGGCCAGACTAACGTGGCTTTGTTTCCTCGACTTTTTCCGTCCAATGCTACTCCCACTCGCCCTTCCGGCGCGAGTTTTCCGTTATTGGCCGGAGATTCTCGTGTGACATCACGCCGGCCGCGATGTGCCGCCCCTTACCGAAAGCGATTGATTTCCCAAATAAACGCCACACGCTGTCGCGAGCGCCGCCTGAAATGTCGTCTTTTTTTTCACCCTACCGGCACGAGTTCATCCGGCTCGCGGCCTGTGTGCCACAGGTGGCGGTCGCCGAACCCCAGCGAAATGCCGCGTCGATCGAGGCGATGCTCTCCGCCGGAGACGAGGCACGCACCTCGCTGATGGTGTTTCCCGAATTGGGCTTGTCGGCCTATGCGATCGACGATCTCCTGTTCCAGGATGCCCTGCTCGACGCAGTCGAACGCGAAATCGATCGGCTGGTCGATGTTAGCCGCAAACTGTTCCCGGTGTTTGTCGTCGGCGCGCCGTTACGGGCACAAGGGCACCTTTACAATTGCGGGATCGTGATTTACCGGGGACATCTGCTCGGTGCGGTGCCAAAGATCTATCTGCCGAATTACCGAGAATTTTATGAGCGCCGCCATTTTACTTCGGGCGAGCGAATTGCCGGACGAACAATCACGGTTGCCGGCCGTCAAGCACCCTTCGGCACCGACCTGTTGTTCGGGGCTGCCGGTGAGATCGCCTTCACCTTTCACGTGGAGATTTGCGAAGATCTGTGGGTACCCGAGCCGCCAAGCGGGGCTGCTGCACTCGCCGGCGCCGAAATCCTCTTAAACCTCTCGGCCAGCAACATCACGATCGGAAAGGCGCAGATGCGGCGCTTGCTCTGTGCTTCCCAATCGGCGCGCTGCCTTTGCGCTTATGCCTACTCGGCGGCGGGTGCGGGCGAGTCAACCACCGACCTTGCCTGGGATGGGCAGGCCGGCATCTTCGAGTTGGGCGAGGATTTAGCGGAGACCGAGCGCTTTTCGGCCAATCCCGAGATAGCGTTTGCCGATGTCGATATTGGCCGCATCCGGCAAGAGCGGATGCGGATGAATACGTTTGCCGACTGCGCGCGCGCCAATGCCAGCACCCAGCCGGGGTTCCGCAACCTCGCATTCGATTTTTCGCCGACGCACGAACCGCTGCCGCTGCGCCGCAATATCGAGCGCTTTCCGTATGTCCCCGCCGACCCGGCGATGCTGCAGGACAATTGCTACGAGGCCTACAACATCCAGGTTCAGGGGCTGGCGCAACGGCTCAAGGCGGCCGGTCTAAACAAGCTGGTCATCGGCGTCTCGGGCGGGCTCGATTCGACGCAGGCATCGATTGTGTCGGCCCGCACGATGGACCGTCTCGGCCTGCCGCGCACCAACATCCTCGCCTATACTTTGCCGGGGTTTGCCACGAGCGGGGCGACCAAGGCCAATGCCTGGCGCCTGATCAAAGCGCTGGGTGCCAGCGGCGGCGAGATCGATATTCGCCCGGCGGCCCGGCAGATGATGGGCGATATCGGTCATGCCGCAGCGACGGGCGAAGCGCATTACGATGTAACCTTCGAAAATATTCAGGCCGGATTGCGGACCGACTATCTGTTCCGGCTCGCCAATCACAATGGCGGGCTGGTGGTGGGCACCGGCGATCTGTCGGAATTGGGGCTCGGCTGGTGCACCTATGGGGTCGGCGATCAGATGTCGCATTACAACCCCAATGTCTCGGTTGCCAAAACGCTGATCCAGCATCTGATCCGCTTTGTCGCGGCAAACGGCGAACTCGGGCCGGAGACGGCTGCTGTCCTCTACGACATTCTCGCGACCGAGATCTCGCCCGAGCTGGTGCCGCCCGGCGCTGATGGTGCGATCCAGTCGACCGAAAATGTGGTCGGGCCCTACGCGCTGCAGGACTTCAACCTTTTCTACACAACACGCTACGGCTTTCGCCCCTCCAAGATCGCCTATCTGTCGTGGAATGCTTGGGCCGATGTCGCGCGGGGAGTGTGGCCCGCGAACACCCCAGAGACGGCGAGGCGTGCCTATCGTCTCGCGGAGATCAAACACTGGCTGCGGGTTTTTCTGCTGCGCTTTTTCCAATTGTCGCAATTCAAGCGCTCGGCATTGCCAAACGGACCCAAGATTTCGTCGGGCGGCTCGTTGTCGCCGCGGGGCGATTGGCGGGCACCCTCGGATGCGAGTGCGGCGGTGTGGCTCCGCGAACTCGAGAAGACGGTCCCCGACGAGGGATGACCGGCCATCCGGCTGCAGCGAAGCGGAAGCACAGGATGCTCAAGATCTGGCGGAATGCGCGTCCCGCCTTCACCGACGTTGCTAACTTCCTCGTCCATACCGGCGAAGGCCGGTATCTATGGTTACAATCGATCCCGACCTTCGTCGGGATGGCCAGGAGGAGGAACTCCTCGTAATTTCGGGCTGATCGCCGCCGTGACGCGTCGAGGGGCAACAGCCGTGTCACAATCCGCGGCTATACCGTCGGGCGGATATTCTGGTTCATCCGGAAGAGGTTGTTCGGATCGTATTCGTTCTTCAGCGCGACGAGCCGATCATAGCCGTGGCGATAGGCGCTGCGAATGCGGGTGGTGCCTTCCTCGGCGTCGAGGTGGTTGACATAGACCTCACCGCTGGCGAACGGCTCGACCGCATTCCAAAAATCGCGAGTCCACTGCACATGACCGGCGCTCTCCGCGGGATCATGCCATTGCGAGATCACGTCGTAATCCCACAGGTCGGCGCGTTGGCCAAAGGCGGTGGCTTCCTTGTCCACGCGAGCCGCCGCTCCGTGCAGATGAAAAAACAGGACATTGGACATCGGCGACAGGAACTTCGCCGAGCGGGCGATCATGATGTCGAGCATATCGTCGCCGAGTTCTCTCAAAAAGCTCGACTTCCAATAGCGCTGCACACCCCCATAGGGAAAGGCCGCATCAAACAGCGAGTTCAGTGCCACATATGATGTTGGCGCGATCGTGTCTGCCAGCGGCGGCCCGAATTTGCGCAAGCCGGCCATCGCCTTTTCCCCGGCCGCGAGATCG
>JAFAHP010000401.1 GCA_019237175.1 Alphaproteobacteria bacterium | reverse complement strand
CCGACAGGCGAGATTTTGTTCGCCGATTATCTGGAACTGCGCAATACGCTGGGCGACGGCTTTGCCGAGAGCGTACGTATGTTGCTTACCGACCGCTCGCGTCTGGCGGCGAACACCGCGCGCATGACCCACAAGAATCGTAACGAGCTGCGGCGCGCCGTCTATTCGCCGTGCGATCTGTGTAAGAACGATCCTAGTGCGCCGCCGGCATGGCAGTTCGTTGCCCGTCAGATCGATGACGACCGAGAGTTCAAGCTGCTGGAGATGCGCGACGTCGCAATGCAGCTCGATGGCTGGCCGATATTCTATTTCCCCTATCTGTCGATGCCGGACCCTTCGGTCAGACGCGCCAGCGGATTTTTGACGCCGTCATTCGGCGGGTCGAGTTCGGTCGGCGCCAACATCACCCTCCCTTATTTCCTCGTCCTCGGGCCGGACAAGGACATCACGTTTCTGCCGCGCATCACCAGCAAAGCCGGGCCGGTTTTCGAAACCGAATACCGGCAGCGATTTGGCAACGGGACGCTCGATGCGCTCGGCAGCATCAATTACAGCAACCCGACCGAGGCCGGGCTCAGCGGCGGACAGTTGCGCGGCAACATCAACTCGACCAGCATTTTCGATATCGCCCCAGACTGGCGCACCGGGCTCAATCTGCAGCGCACCTCCGACCAGAGCTACCTCTTGCAATTCGGTTTCGGTAATCCGCCGCTGAATGCCGAAATCAGCCGTGCCTACGTCGAGGGCTTTGGGCTGCGCTCGTCGACCGATGTCGACTTTTATGCCTTCCAGCCGCTCGTTCCCGGGTTGCAGACCGATACCCAGCCGATCGTGTTACCGGTTATCAATCGCAACTGGCAAAGCGAACCCGACGCCTTGGGCGGGCGCTGGAATCTGAACGCCAACCTCCTCGACATCGTCCGCCGCGAAGGCACGCAGGACCGGCGGATATCGCTCGGCACCGGCTGGGAACGGACTTTTCGCGATGGCCTCGGCAGTCAATACGAATTTACCGCAAGTGCGCGTGGTGACGGCTATTGGGTAAACGATCTGAGCCCGTTATCCAACCCCGATCTGCCGGCGGCCTATTTCCCGTCCGACGGCACGCCCGCGGCCCAGCCTATCAACCCCAATTTCCTCGACGGGCGCGTCTTTCCGCAAGTCGGCCTGACCTGGAGCTATCCGCTGATCCATCCGGGTCAGCTGACTCCGGTCATCGAGCCCATCGTCGGGGTTTACGCCGCGGCCAACGGGGGTAACCAGCACAAGATACCCAACGAGGACAGCCTGTCCTTTGTCTTTGACGATTCGCTCCTGTTTCGGCCCGATCGGCTTGCCGGCTACGACCTCGTCGACACCGGTCAACGCGTTGATTACGGGCTCAAACTTGGGCTATACGACAACAGCGGCGGCAGCTACCGCCTCTTGGTTGGCCAAAGCTATCGCGGAGAGGTCAATTCGTTTTTGCCGCCGAATTCAGGAGCCTACAATCGCCTGTCCGATGTCGTCGGCCGCGTCATATTGGAGCCGAGCTCGTATCTCGACCTGATTTACCGCTTTCGCATCTCACCCACCACTTACGCCTTCAACGAACAGCTGGCTTCTGTGTCGGCGGGGCCCAACAACCTGAAGGTCGCCACCACCTTCGTCCTGATCCCGCCACAGTCATCGACCGGTCTCGCGACCGGCTCGACGACCAGTCAGTCGGTGATTATCGGCAAGCAGGAGCAACTCACCTTCAGCACGACAGCAAGGCTGACCCGGTATTGGTCGCTGCAAGCCAGCGACACGCTCAACCTCACGGCCAGCTCCAATATCATCAATGGGACGACGACGTCGGTCGCGAGCAACTCCAGCCTTTACGCCTCGCTGTCGGCGATCTACCAGGACGAATGCATGGCGTTTGTCGGCGCGATCACCCAATCCGGTATCCGCAACGGTGCGGTGACCCCAGGCTACTCGGTACTGTTCAGCGTGGTGTTCAAAAATATCGGCGAATTCGGCGGCACCGTCGCCTCGCTTGGCGGAACCCCGCAATGATCGCACCCGAACAACAACGGCTGAGCCTTGAGGGAAACGTCGCGGCGGCGGGGACCCGAAGCGCCGCGGCGACAGTCGGAAAAAAAAAGGTTATAGCAGCAAGCCGGGATATCGGCTCGTCGAGTGGCTATCGATGGCAGCAAAACGCTGGCGGTTGATCCTTCACATCGCCCTGGCCGGAATGTCGATTCCGATCGGCGGCGCAATTGCGGCCTCGCCGCGGGTGCTTCAGTCGACCGCGGTGCCGCCGTCCTTTCCACAACGCCAGCAGCATGGCCAGCCGCCGACACAAGAGACATATCCGCAGATCCGGATCGCTGCGGTCGTGAACGATGACGTAATCTCGGTTGCCGATCTCGCCTCGCGGGTCCGCATGGCCATGTTGTCGACGGCCATCCCGGATACGCCCGAAGCGCGTAAGCGCTTAGCGGCTCAGGTATTGCGCACTCTCGTCGATGAAAAGCTCGAGGTGCAAGAGGCTAAGCATAAAAACATCACAGCGACGGAGGATGAGATCAACAAAGCCACCGCGTCGGTCGCCCAACAGAACAACATGAAACCCGATCAGCTGTTTGCGGTGCTGCAGGCGAACGGGATCGAGAAAAGTGCGCTGGTCAATCAAGTCACCGCATCAATCGTTTGGGCCAAGCTCATTCGCCAGTTGGCGTCGGAAAGCGATCCGGTCTCGGACGACGAGATCGACGCCGCGCTCAAACGGCTCAAACAGAATGAAAATGCACCCGAAGCGAGGGTCGCCGAAATTTTTCTTCCGGTCGACAACCCGCATCAGGACGACGAGGTTCGCTCGTTCGCTGAGCGGCTGATCGAAGAGATGAAAAAAGGCGCCAGATTCTCCAACGTGGCGCGGCAGTTCTCGCATTCGGCGACGGCCGCTGTCGGCGGCGATATCGGCTGGGTGCACCCCGATGAGCTGAGCCCGCCTTTGGCCAAGGCTGTCGCCGGAATGCGCGCCGGCGAGTTGTCGCCGCCGATCCGGGTTTCCGCCGGGTATTATTTGCTGTTGGTCCTGGACCGCCGCGGCGCTGGCGGCGCGACGCCCGAGGAGGACACCTTGCTCCACATCGTGCAGGTGGTCTTTCCACTGCCTTCGCAGGCCGGCGAACCGGCGCGCCGGGCTGCACTTGCACAAGCCGAGAATGTCAGGAGCGCGGCCAAAAGCTGTGAGGACATGTTGAGGATCGGCAAGGCCGAAGCGCCGCAGCTATCGAGCCAGGGCGATTTGCGGCTCGATCAGATCGCGCCGTCTATGCGTGCCACCGTGCTGAGTTTGGGGATCGGGCAGGCGTCGCCGCCGATCATTCAGAAGAACGGCATCGGCGTCATCATGGTATGCAGCAAGGCACAGCCAAAGACCGGGGTGCCGACCCGCGAGGAGGTCGGAGAGAGCTTGATGCGCGAACGGGTCGATATCATGGCGCAGCGGTATTTGCGCGATTTGCGGCGCGTCGCCTATGTCGACGTCAGGGTATGAGTGCAATGGCATTGCCGATCGCTTTGACGATGGGTGAGCCCGCCGGCGTGGGTGGCGAGATAGCGCTCAAGGCGTGGCTTGCCCGAGCCGACGGGTTGCCCTCCTTCTACCTGAGGGACGACCCCGAGCGGCTGGCGGGGCTCGCATACCGGCTGGGCTGGCGAATACCGGTTCGGGCCATCGCCAACCCCGGCGAGGCTGCCGAGATCTTTCCCGCGGCGCTGCCGGTGGCGCCGACCGGCCTCAGCCCGCGCGCCCGCCCGGGACAGCCCGACCCCGCCGACGCGCCGGCGGTCATCGGCGCAATCGACGCCGCGGTCGCCGATGTGCGTGCAGGGCGCGCGGCGGCGGTTGTTACCAACCCGATCCAAAAAGATAACCTCTATCGCGCCGGGTTTCGTCATCCGGGGCACACGGAATATCTGGCCGAATTGGCGGGCGGCGGCATCACGCCGGTCATGATGCTGGTCTGCCCCGAACTGCGCGTCGTGCCGGTCACGATCCATCTCCCGCTGCGCCGAGCAATCACGTGCTTAAACATGGCGGCGATTGTTGCCGTCGCCCGCATCACGGATGCCGCATTACGCGCCGAGTTCGGGATCCCCGCCCCGGTGCTGGCGGTCGCCGGGCTCAACCCCCACGCCGGCGAAGCCGGCGGGCTCGGCCGCGAGGAGATCGAGATTATCGAGCCGGCAATCGCCACTCTGCGCCGTCAGGGGATCGACGCGCGGGGTCCGTTCGCCGCCGATACGATGTTCCATGCCGAGGCACGGCGATCCTACGACGCGGCACTGTGCATGTACCACGATCAAGCGTTGATCCCGATTAAAACCATCGACTTTGACGGCGGCGTCAACGTGACGTTGGGGCTGCCGTTTGTGCGGACCTCGCCGGATCACGGCACCGCCCTCGGGATTGCCGGCAAAGGAACTGCGCGTGCCGGAAGCCTGATCGCGGCGTTGCGCCTTGCGGCACAGATGGCGGCGGCTCGGACCCGCGCCGAGGCCCGCGGCTGAGCGAGCCCGCCGGGCCGGAGCGCACAGCGCTGCCGCCGCTGCGCGAGGTCATCGCCCGCCACCGCATCGCAGCTCGAGGACGGCTCGGCCAGAATTTTCTCCTCGATTTGAACCTGACGCGCCGCATCGCGCGGGCCGCCGGCCCGCTGACCGGGGTCAACGTAATCGAGGTCGGCGCTGGCCCCGGCGGGTTGACCCGTGCGCTGTTGGCCGAAGGTGCCCCACGGGTTTTTGCGATCGAGCGAGACCCACGCTGCCTCGCCGCGCTCGACGAACTCGCCGAGGCTCATCCCGAACGGCTGGAAATCGTCGCCGGCGACGCACTCGATCTCGACCTTGTCGGGTTGAGCGCGCCGCCGCGCAAGATCGTCGCCAACCTCCCCTACAACATCGCAACAGCACTGCTTCTCGGCTGGCTCGACCAGATCCGCGCGTTTGAGAGTCTCACCTTGATGTTTCAGCGCGAGGTCGCGTTGCGCCTGATTGCAGCGCCGCGCACCAAGCCCTATGGTCGGCTGTCGGTGATGACGCAATGGCTCGCCGAGCCCCGCATCCTGTTTGATGTGCCGGCACGCGCCTTTGTCCCGCCGCCCAAAGTGACCTCGAGCGTCGTTGCACTTCGGCCGCGGCCTCGGCCGCTGGCCGCGGCAGAAAAACCAGCGCTCGAGCGGATAGCGGCAGCGGCTTTTGGCCAGCGCCGCAAGATGCTGCGATCGAGCCTGGAAACGCTGGGAATCGCGGTCGAAGAACTGCTGGCGCGCGCCGGCGTGGCGCCAACTGCGCGCGCCGAAGAACTGGGAGTCGCCGAGTTCTGCGCGCTCGCCCGTGCACTCGAAAAGGGCTGACGGTCACCCCTGACAGTCTCGGCGTCGCGAACGCGCCATCCGTCCGAGAATGCGGCTCAGCGCGCGGCGCCGCTGCCGAGATCCTGCCGGCGGTCATGCGAGCATAACCAACTCGTCAAGAAAGTGTCATTTCCACAACTTAAGATCCGCACGCATCTGGCACTCACGGAGCGGATTATGCGCATCTTACGGCGAAGCGTCGCACTCGCTGCCGGTCTATTGGCGGCCTCGATTGGTCTGTCGGCCTACGCTGACGGCGGCTATGGCGGTAATGGCGTCAAACGGGTGTTGCTGATCAGCATCGACGGCATGCACGCCCTTGATTTTATCAACTGCGCGCAAGGAGTGAGCGGGGTCAACGGCGGCGCGCCGTATTGTCCGAATCTCGCCGGACTCGCGGAAACCGGCGTCAATTATCTCGAGGCGGCCACCGCGGAACCCTCCGATTCGTTTCCCGGGTTGATGGCGCTCGTGACGGGCGGGTCGCCGCGTACCGTCGGCGCCTTTTATGATGTCGCCTATGATTACTCGCTCGATCCGCCGGCGAAGACGACCGGCAATGGGGTTTCTGGAGACCCGAGTCTTTGCAAGGCCGGGCAGCCTCCGATGGGGACGAGAACGGAGTTCGACGAAGGGATCGATTTCGACCAGACTCAGCTGAACGGCGGCGCACCGGGCGGGGCGGACGGTGGTATCGCGTCGATCGATCCGCAACGGCTCGAGCGCGATCCGGCTCATGATTGTAACCCCGTCTACCCGTGGAACTTTGTTCGCACCAACACGATCTTTGGCGTGATCCACGACGCCCATGGCTACACCGCCTGGTCGGACAAGCATCCTTCTTATTCGTCGGTCTCCGGCCCCGGCAAAGGCACCAATGTGGACGACTACTACTCGCCGGAGATCAACTCGATTCCGGTAAATCTGCCACAGGTCAAAATTCTGAACCTGAACTGCAATCCATTACCGGATCAGACGGCCGTATCCAGCAGCAATGACTGGACCAACAGCTTTCAGAACATTCAATGCTACGATGCCCTGAAGGTGCAGGCGATCCTGAACGAGATCAACGGCAAGGATCACAGCGGTCAGTTTCGCCGGCCCGTTCCCAACATCTTCGGGATGAACTTTCAAGTGGTCAGCATCGGCCAAAAGCTCATCGAAAAGAGCCTTACTCCGACCGTGACTGGCGGCTATATGGACAACGAAGGCCGGCCCACGTCGGCCTTGCTCGGCGAGATCGAATTCGCGGACGCAGCGATCGGCAAGATGGTGACCGCGCTCAAAACGCAAGGCTTGTACAATTCGACGCTGATCATCATTTCCGCTAAGCACGGTCAGAGCCCGATTGATTCGGCGCGGTATCTGGGTATCTCGAACAAGCCCAATGACCCGATCACGACATCCCCGGCGGGGATCCTCGACGCTCTACTCCCGCCGTCCGAGCAGCCGTTTCCTCCGGGTAATCCATCGGGCGACCCGCCGCAGATCGGTCCGACGGAAGACGACATTTCGCTGCTGTGGCTGGCGGACCCGTCGCAAACCGCAAACGCCGTAAAAATGTTGGAGAGTCAGTCGCCGGCGGCGCCAAACTCTGGCGCACCGGCAGGTAACAAAGCCGGCATCGGCGAGATCTATTCGGGGCCGGGCATCACCCAGATGTTCAACCCGCCGGGGCTGCCACCCAATGGCGACCCGCGTACGCCGCAGATCATCGTCACGCCGAATATCGGTGTCACCTATTCGGGAAGCGGCAAGAAGCTCGCCGAACACGGCGGCTTCGCACATGACGACATCAATGCGATCCTGCTCGTGTCCAATCCGTCGATTTCGTCGTCGACGGTGACCAGCCCGGTTGAAAACTACCAGGTCGCACCGACGATCCTGGCGGCGCTCGGGCTCGATCCGAACAAACTGGACTCGGTGCGACTAGAAAACGTCCAAGTTCTCCCGGGCCTCGGCCTCGACAGCGGCAAATCGGGTTATTAGCAGAACTTGCCGCGACACGTACCCCAGACTAAGAGCAAGACTAATTGCACCTAACCAATTCGTCGCCGCCGAGAAAAGCGAGGGGCCCTGGGGAAGCCCCTGAGATCCCTGCTCCGGGCTTCGCAACCATGGGCATTCGCTCGCGTAACCCGCGGGCCGCTTGGGCGGGAACGACGAAAAAGAACGGCTCTGTAAAAACCAATCTATTGGCAGGGCCAGAAGCGGCAGGTCCATTGAACCCGTGGGGATGACGGGTATCTGCGTCGAGATGCACGTCATCCACTCCGGCGCGGTTGGCGGACCCTGAGGCTCTTTGCGACCGAGCCATTTTCACCCCGTTCCGAAGCATCCCTCCACGTTATGGCCGAACTCGT
Source organism: Alphaproteobacteria bacterium (assembly GCA_019237175.1). Classification (GTDB taxonomy): domain Bacteria; phylum Pseudomonadota; class Alphaproteobacteria; order ATCC43930; family CGMCC-115725; genus AP-15. The sequence goes on along the minus strand of JAFAHP010000401.1, from coordinate 500 downwards.
TCCGGCTATCCACGCGGATCCTTGGGACAAGCTCGGGGATGACGACGTGCGGCGGTTGCGTGAACTTGAGTGGAAAACGCTTCTAAGGAAAAGCCATGCCGTTCTCGCGGCTGACGAGGAAGAGATCGCGCCGCTCGAAGAATTCGAGGGCGATGAAGGCGAATGCCTCCGGCCGCTCGGCGCCGATCGCGGGACCTGCGTCGTAGACGAACATGAAGTGGGAATCGGGCAGCAGCGAGCGATAGCGATCGCCGACATCGGACCCATCCTTCGTCCCCGAGAGCACGAGCACCGGCCGTTTCATCGCGCGGAAGGCCTGATCGGGCCGGGCATCGGGTGCCGCGAGCACGACCGAACCGATGTCCATCTCGGATGCCAGCGCCAGCCACATTGCGGTCGCGGCCCCCGCACCCTCGCCCATCAGATCAAAGCGCTCGATGCCCAGCGCCGCCACCGCGGCGCCGATCCGGCGCGCCGCCTCCTGGGGCGTCCCAGTGTCG
>JAFAHP010000562.1 GCA_019237175.1 Alphaproteobacteria bacterium | reverse complement strand
AGCCTAGGGCCCTGCCGTTTTCCTCGGCGAGAATGACCTCGCCTTGTTCGAGGCGGCTGGCTGCGATCGGCGGAGCCTCGGCGGCGAACGCCAGGACTTTATATGCAAGATACCGGACGCGCGCCCGCTTCTCGAGTTCCTGCAGGGGCGGTATATCGCTGTGCCGGGCCGGCCGCAGCCTAATTCCTTTCCACTTAGGTCCAGGCGTTGCCCTAAACCCCATGGCCGGACAAGACTTCTTGCTCAACCATACCGGCCCCCGGGTCCGGCCCTTGGCCGGCCCGAGGATAAACTCCGGCCGGTATCCACGGCGGATATGGATCCCGATCTTCGTCGGGATGGTTTCGGAGTGGGGCTCGGATAATCGCCAAAACTTCAAGGTCGCGAATACGCTGCGGAAAGGCGCGAGCAGGGTTCGGCGATTGGTTCGATCTGAGGGGAATTCTCGGACCTCCCTTAGGTTCGGCGCCATGCGCTGCATCCGCCCGGTTGAGAAAAATTGTCGTAAGGTCAACCCAGATCGATCCGCCACAGCCGCGTCCGGTAAGGCGGATCGAGATGGTTCTTGCGGACGACAAATTTTCTGTCATCGCGATCGTAATCGATATTCGGCAAATCCGATTTCGAGACGGGCACCATAAACTTGCCTGACAACTGATCCAAATTTACCGCGGCACCGTCCATGTCGTGACGAACCGCCCGGCGGTTACTGAATTCGAAAAATTTCTCTTCGACCAGTGCGCAACTATGCGGAGCGAGCGGCTCCAACAAAGCGCTCGTCCGCAGCGCCAATCCCAACGGTACGGAGACGGCGTCCCAACTGCCGTTATGCATCCGCCGGGTGTGGGCAAAGGCGATCGGCCCCGCGGCGCCGCCAAAGCGGATTTTCATCGGCTGCTCACGAAAATCGCGCGCCCGCTTGACCAATTGCTGTGCACAATCGACAATTCTATCGGAACTGCTGTCGATCATCAGAATCGAATCGCCACCTGAAATATCCACAAAGATCAGATCTTGACAAATTTCGCGCGCCCATTCGTATAATTTACGGGTTACCACCTCATATAGTTCCGAGTTCATGATGTGGCTATAGCCGACCATATCGCCTTTGAGTACAAACGAATAGCTTATCGGGTCTTCCCATTCGAGTTGATTGCCGATGATATTTCGGGTGTCGTAACCGCGAGTGTATTTGCCGGCAGATCGTTCGTAGATCGATTGATCGAGCGCCGGGTGGATCAGGTAATGCTCGGAAAGCGGCAATTCGGGATCGCTGTTGATGCGGATCTCGGTCGGCTGCAGGAAATACTGCAGCCGACGGCCTTGACTGCCGAATTCCGGACGCACGGTGCCGAGCAGTCCAAGCTTGTGAAGCACCGAGAACGGACGCCCAAGATCCCCCTCCGCATCCCCGACCGACCCGTATCCGAGTTCGCCGAGATAGGCGTTGGTGATCTCCGCGAGCTGTTCCGCCGTCAGCACGTTCGTCTCGATTCTCTTGAACAGCAACTCACGGTTGGGCACCGCAAAGAATGGGCGCATTTCCCCAAAGATCGATTCAGCAATCATTTTGGTCGCAGCATCGACAGCGGCGCGGATGGCCTGTGCCGAACGGTCCTTTGGATTTATCTTCACCACCTCGCCGCCGATGAACATCAGATCGCGCGGCCGGTAAAGCGTGTTCCGCAAAAAGTAATCGAAGATGCTCTCCGGCCGCGACACAAAGCGATGTTCGACAAGCGTATTGGCTTCGCCAACAAACCGCGCCATGGCATCCGGACCGTCGGAGGCGACAAGCCGATCTTTGGGTGTAATGTCGATATTCTTCAGAAATATATTTTCGAGATCGTCGCGCGTGTATTCGATCTTGGTGCAGCGACCGGAAATCTGAAAAGCATCATTTTCAACCTCCGGCATCCGCAGAAACGCTTCATGCCGGATCGTGCAGTAGATTTTGATGTGATGGTTTGCCTTTTCCAGTTCATAAGCTGCGCTCGCAAGCGCTATCTGAGCAAGCGACCAGACAGCGTTGCTGCGGTTGCGATATAGGCTTTGACGTCCACTCGTTCCGGCAGAGCGATCCTCGAGCACCGGGCGGAAGTACTCGTCGACATTGTCGATAAAGAAGATGATCTGGGTATTAATCCGATTGAAATGCGGGAATACGATATTGGAGTGGGCAATTATATTAATGATGAATTTGTAATCTTGACCCAAGAGGTCTGTAAAAATTTCTCCGGCCTCAAAGTATTTCTGATCATCGGCGGTGATGCGATGATACCAGACGTGCGCCGCGAGATCCGGATCGTTGAGGCGCTCTCGGGTCGCCCGGGCGAATGCTTTTATCGCGGACAGTGACAAAGAAATCTTCCACAGCGATTTCCAAAACTCATAATCGGAAGCCAATATCTCGAGCATCTCTCTTTTGATGACCGGAAAGATCCCGAGTGGCCGATCGATGAACCGGTTTTCGGCCAGGACGATCTGCCCTGATCTCGCCTCGAGAACGGATTTCTTCTTGGCGATCAGGAGCAGGGTTTTGCCATAGCCCTTCGGAGCGACAAGAATCGTTCGCTCCTGATGTTTGGGGGCAAGATAGGCTTTTATCGAATCCGTTTCGTGAATGAGCGTGTGCCGATAATGGTCATAAGCCATTTCCGGCAATGTGTCGGCTTCTACCCGCCACGGTCCTTGGGTGGATTGCCGTTCGGACATCAGGGGCACCCTCGCAAATGCCGGCGGCTGCGGGCGTTATTTCATCCCAGCCTCGGCAGCCGCACGTTACGCTGATTATCGGCCTTTGAACTTCGGTTTGCGCTTTTCGTTAAAGCTGGCGATACCTTCGCGGCGGTCTTCGGTCGGGACCATGCGGTTGTAGGCTTCGATTTCGAACATCATGCCGGTGCCCAAGTCCATTTGCATCCCATAATGGAGCGCGTGCTTGGCCTGGCGCACCGAGATAGGCGCATTGTCGGCGATGACACGGGCGGTGGCGAGCGCTTCGTCGACGACGGCCGCTGGCGCGCACAACCGGTTGACCATACCCCAATCATAGGCCTCCTGTGCGGTGAACGGGCGGCCGGTCAGGATGATCTCCTTGGCGCGGCGCTCGCCGACCGCGCGCGGCAGGTTTTGTGTGCCGCCGGCGCCCGGCATGATGCCCAAAGTCACCTCGGTTAGCGCGAAGCGCGCGGTCTCGGCGGCATAGATGAAGTCGCAGCACAGCGCCAATTCGCACCCGCCTGCATAAGCCGCACCATTGATCGCGCCGATGACCGGCAGAGGGCAGGCGAGAAAGGCGCGCACCATGCGTTCGAACAAGAGGTGCTGGTCCTGCCATTCTTCGTCGCTCATGCCGTTGCGCTCTTTGAGATCGCCGCCGGCGCAAAATGCCCGCTCGCCGGCGCCGGTCAAAACGATGCAGCGGGTTTGCGCGGGTGCCGCGTTGATCGCGTCAAAAAAAGCCAAAAGATCGCGGCCCATCTGGGTGTTGAGCGCATTGGCGACCTGCGGCCGGTTGAGGGTCAAGAGGACGAGTCCGTCGCCGCGGTCCGGGGCCCGTATCGTCTCGAATTCGCGGTCCATCGCCCACCTTCGTTATCGTCACCCTACAGCCTGCCTATCATAGCACGCGATCTTCACCGCCGGGTCAGCCGTGCTCGCGTTATCGACGCCGCGTGGCCCTGCGGCATTCATCGCGGGCGGGCCTCGGTGGAAGAGATCGGGCGGAGTCGGTTACGAGAACGATGTCACGCCCCCATATCTGTCGCCACAGGTAGAGCCGGGAGAAGTTGATGCGGTGCGCGGCGACGGCGGAGGGAGCGGCGGCAGCCGACAGAAAAGCGGTACTCGGACCATTGCCGGGATGGGATCTCGGCGATCTCTACCCCGGTCGCGACAGCCCGGAGTTGGCCCGCGATCTCAAACGTCTTGCCGACGACGCCGAAGCGTTCCGGCAACGCTACCAAGGGCGGCTCGCGGAGCTGCCGGGAGCGGCACTCGGCGTGGCCGTCGAGGAATACGAGCGGCTCGAAGAGCTGAGCGGTCGGATTAGCAGCTATGCGTCGCTGGTGCATGCCGGCAATCTCGCCGATCCCGAGATCGGCCGCTTCTATCAGACAATCCAGGAGCGGATAAACGCGATTTCGACGACGCTGTTGTTTCTCACGCTCGAATTGAATCTGCTCGACGACGCAGCGCTTACGGAAAAAGAGGCCGATCCGGCGCTGGCCCGCTATCGTCCGTGGCTGCGCGACACCCGTGCCTTTCGTCCGCACCAGCTCTCGGACGAGCTTGAAAAGCTGCTGCACGAAAAATATGTCACCGGGCGCGCTGCATGGACGCGATTGTTCGACGAGACCATCGCCGATCTGCGCTTCCCGTTCCGCGGGCAAGAGCTGACCGAGGCCGAGGCGCTCGACTTGCTGTCCGATCGCGATCCCGAGGTTAGGTGCGAGATCGCAACCACGATCGGTGAAGTGCTCGGCAAGAATGCTCGCACTTTTGCCTTGATCACCAATACCCTCGCGAAGGACAAAGAAATCGAGGACCGCTGGCGGCATTTTGCCCGTCCGATCTCGTCGCGCAACCTCGCGAATTTTGTCGAAGACGAGGTCGTCGACGCGCTGATCGCGGCGGTGCGTGAGGCTTATCCGCGGCTGTCGCACCGCTATTACCGGCTGAAGGCGCACTGGTTCGGGGTCGACGTCCTGCCGTTCTGGGACCGCAACGCGCCATTGCCGGAAGACAGCGACCGGCTGATCCCGTGGCGCGAGGCCGAAGAAACAGTGCTGGGGGCCTAGCAGGCGTTCTCGCCGGAGATGGCCGC
>JAFAHP010000441.1 GCA_019237175.1 Alphaproteobacteria bacterium | reverse complement strand
GATCCCGCTCCCCTCGACGGACACGATCTCCTGGTTGGGTTATCCGCCGCACGTGCCGATCACGAAGACACGATCCGGCTTCGAGCCCAAGGCCAAACAAAATCGCGACTCAATCATGTCGCGTAAACGTCGTATCGAACCAATCCCGTTGTCAAATCGACATCACCGACATTCAGGCATTGCAGGCAGTTCAGCCAGAGATAGTTCGGATCAGATGTCTGAAAACGGGGCACGGCCCGGATCGTCGCTTCTTGTGCAAGCCTTCCCTTCAGGAAGCTCTCGTAGCCGTCTGGGCCGAGGTCGCGCTCAGCGCGGACCGGAGGAATCTTGCCTTTGAGTTTTGGCCCATCCAACTCGCCGCCGGTGACGTAGAAATTGACCCTGATCCCGTCGGGGGTCGGACCGATGACCTCCGGCGGCTTGGTGGGCTCAGGATTGCCGAATTTACAGAATTCCATCCGCGTTCCGGCACGTCTTTGTGAGAAAATTGTGAGACCGTAGTTGTTCCATATGCCTTAGCATTGAAATAGTTGGCGTCCCCAAGGGGATTCGAACCCCTGTTACCGCCGTGAAAGGGCGATGTCCTAGGCCTCTAGACGATGGGGACACGAGCGCCATAGCCGCTTGCAATTAAAGCGCCGAGTGCGAGAAATCAACTGTGCCTCTCGTGGTCTCCGAGACGAAGAGTGACCTGGGCCTTGCGAACGTGCCAATCCTGACCGTATGCCGGAGCCGGCTTGAGCTTTTTCGGGCGCCCTACAACTCGGACGAGTAGACGGGTTCCGCCCAAGCGGCGATGGATGCGCCCGGCGGGCATTTGGCCGACCTGATTCGCGAGCCGGCTCTCAACCGGGGGTACTTGTCCGGGGTGCCGTCCATTCCGGCGGCAATCCAATCCGCCCCGCCAGTTCCGACAAGTCGTGCAGGGATTGGCGATGTATTCTAACGGATGATTCGCAGCTGGGATCGGCCGGCCAGGGAGGAAAGCATGCGGCAGTTGTTAGCGATCGTTTGCTTGTTGATCGGAATGGCGGTCCCCCGTATCGCTGACGCCGAGCCGCAATGGCTGAGCTTGCCGCCGACGCCGACGCTGCCGACAAGCACCCGTTCAGGGTATGCGCCGGTAAACGGGATCAAGATCTGGTACGCCGTGTTTGGCAGCGGCTTGCCGGTAGTTATGCTTCACGGCGGGCTCGCCAACTCGAATTACTGGGGGAATCAGGTCCGAGCGCTGACGCGGCATTATCAAGTGATTGTCATGGATAGTCGCGGCCACGGGCGCAGCACCCGCAATGGTCAACCCTACGGATACGAATTGATGGCCTCCGATGTGATCGGTTTAATGGATTATTTGAAAATTCGTAAAGTCGCGATCGTCGGCTGGAGCGACGGCGCCATATTGGGCCTCGAGATCGCGATCGACCATCCCGAGCGGCTGACAAAACTCTTTGCCTTTGCCGCTAACTCGGACCCGAGCGGGGTCCAAGACATCGCCAGGAGCGCCGTCTTTAACGCCTACATCGCTCGAGCCGCGACCGAATATCGGCAAATATCGCCGACACCTGACCAATACCCAACGTTTCTGGAGCAGATCGGTAAAATGTGGGGAACTCAGCCTCACATTACTGTGGAGCAGCTACACCGCATTACAACGCCGACATGGATCGTCGACGGCGATCACGACGAGGCCATCAAACGTGAGAATACCGAATTCATGGCAAGCCAGATCCCGAATAGCGGTCTTTTGCTACAGCCTCAGGTCAGTCATTTTTCATTCCTGCAGGATCCGATGCAGTTCAACACCGATGTGCTGCATTTCTTGGAGCATACAAAAGAGCAGTGAGCGCTGTGAGGGCGGATCGCGCCCGCTCGCGCCCAAAACTTATCGCCGCTGCCGCGTTCGTGCTTCACGACTGACGGCCTCGACGAGGATCGCCAGACACCCGAACAGAAGGGCGCCGCCGGTGAGCAGGGAGCCGGCGGGCAACGCGGAAATAACGCCGGCTACAACGGCAACCAATAAAAGAATTGCGATGGTCAACCTGGCATCGGCCAGGAACATGCCGAGAAGTTCTTTGAGAACGTCGCGGATAATGGTCATCGCACTACCTCCGTCACCGGCCGCCGAAGCGCAGATGCGGCGGTGATGCCGACCGTCAGAAATAGTACGGCAAAGACAGGCAATGCCAGGTCTTGACCCGGCCACGCGACGCCCAGCCCCTCTCCGGTCCAAAATACGCCGAACGACGAAAGCATGACGCCGACGCCGAATTTCAGCGTGTTTTCAGGTACTTTCGCCAATGGTCGGCGGATCGCAACCCCCAGTATGAGAATAGTCAGACAGGCCGCCAATGCACCGAGGCCGGCCGGCCACAACAGACCGCGACCGGCCCCAGCGGCGACGACGATGAACACCACTTCGAGCCCTTCGAGCAGGACCGCTTTGAACGCGGTCAGCCCCGCAATCCAGTCGAAGGACGAATGCCGGCGGTCACCGGACTGCGCCAGCTGAGCGGCCTCATCGGCGAAAATAGCCGCTTCATCGTGGAGCGGGATGATGCCGGCCGCGCGCAGAACCGCCTTGCGCAACCATCCCATCCCGAACAGAAGCAGCAGAACGCCGATCGCAAGCTGAAGCGGTTGCAGGGGAACGTAGTCGAGCAGCGAGCCCAGCAACACGATCATGGCGGCCAGTACACCGAGTGCCGTGACCGTACCAAAAGCTGCAGGCCGCCAACCCCTCAAGGTCGCGACCGCCAGAACGATCGTCAAGGCTTCGACGGCCTCGACCAGCGAGGCAAAAAAGGCGGAGCCGACTGCGGGCGCCGCCACGCTCCAGGTCGCTGGACCCATGCCCCCTCCTGTTGCAGGTTGTAGCAACCACGACGATATTGTATAATTATCGTAGCGGACGCGACAAATTTCAAGAGGCAACGGCTCCGTGACCATGTCACCCACGTTTGAGCAGCGGATCGCGGAACGGGTCGGCCAGATGAGCCCGGCCGAGCAGCGCGTGGTTCGGTTTTTCGAGAATAATCGCGAGGAGGTGTTGATCGCCTCCGCCGCGGCATTAGCGGCGCGCGCGGAAACCAGTGACGCCACGGTTGTGCGTGCAGCCAAGGCTCTCGGCTTCGCAGGTCTGGAGGATCTGCGGCGAACTCTCGCCGACGAATTGCGCCACTACCTCTCGCCGGCGGAGCGGCTGACGCGAACCTTGAGCGAAGTTGGCGCCAGTTTGCCCACCGCCTTCGAGGCGACGATCGATTTGCATCTTCGCACGCTTGAAAGCCTGCGCCGGTCGGTAACCATTGAGGCGTTCGAAAAGGCGATCGATGGCATCGCCGGCGCGCGGCGGATCGTCGTCTTTGGTCTCGGCCCCTCGGCCGCGATCGCGAATTATCTCGTCACGCAGCTCATTCGTTTCGGTCTCGACGCCATCAGTCTTACGAATACCGGTCTATTGTTCGCCGACGATTTGCGCAAGCTGCGCCACGACGATCTCGTCATCATGCTCGCCTACGGACGCGTTTATGGCGAATTGGCTGCTCTCCTCGACGAAATCGAGCGGCAAAAGTTGAGATCGTTTCTGATCACAGACACGCTTGCTGGGCGGTTGCAGCAGCGGGTCGACCTGATCCTGCGGGTCGCGCGCGGACAGGCGGACATGTTGGCGATGCACACCGCCACCCTCGGGTTCATCGAAGCGCTGCTGGTCGGGGTGGCGACGCGAAGACCTGCTGAAACCTTGGCCAGCCTTAAAGCGCTGAACGAGGCCCGCGAAAAACTGGTAGGCAAGACAATGACGTTACCCTTGGCCGGATAAGGGCGGGCTGCTCAATGATCGAGCGGTACAGCGACCACGCGGCGAACGAGCGGACGTTTCTCGCCTGGGTACGCACGGCGATCGCGATCATGGCTTTTGGGTTTCTGGTCGAAAGGTTCGACCTGTTTCTGCGGATTACCACTCGGTCGCTCGCCGGGCGATCGCCTCCGCTGCGCAGCGAAGTCGTAGGTACAACCGCCGGTCTCGTGCTGATCGTTCGGGGCGGTGCAGTAATGGTTCTCGCCGCGCTCCGATTTCGCAAGACCGCCACCGCTATCGCTGCCGAAGATGTGCACCCGGGCCCGGGTGCAAGACTGGACATTGCCCTGGCAACATTGCTGTTGCTGCTGGGTACCTTTTTGTTCGTTTATTTGATATATGCAGCGACCAGTCGGTTCTGAAGAGGCGAGCAATTTTCTTGCGTTCCTATCCGCAAGCAGTCGTCGTTTGATGAGTCTGCAGCGCAAATCATCCGCTCGTTCGCGCAACGCGCGTGACTACGAAGGAAATCGCCGCCGTGGCCGGCTTGCGCTCCGCTTGATGCGGCGGGCCAAGGCGATGCGGTGCCGGCGGCGCGCCAGCCCCAACAGCAGCAGGCCCGCAACCAACAACGCTGCCACTGCGAGCGCTGGAACCGCGTCCTTGACATAGATATCCCCCTCGGCAAGCCACGATGGATCGATGATCCACCACGGGTTCGGGTCATCGGTGTTCTGACGCTCCTTGACCAAATCATCGAGCCGCTCGAGCGCGGCGCCACTTGCGGTTATCCAGAAACCGTCGAATGACGATTGAAGCGGCGTGCTATCGAATGCGGCCATGCCGGGGGAGATCTCGGGCGCCTCGACATCGAGATCGGCGACCGCACCGGACGCGGGACCGGGCAAGGCGGCAGAGCGATCTTTGCGCGTTCTGCCAGGACAATCGGCGTCAGATGCGGCGGGAGTCTGCACGTCCAGGAGGCAAGATATCGGCGTCTCGTCCGGAAATGATCGGCCTGCCGCCGTCGCAAGGTTCGTAAGACCGCCAACCGCAAGGGCGCCCGATTCCCGGATGCCACGGCCGGTTAATGCGCCCCCGATCGTCGCCGCACGCGGCACCTCACCGGCGCCAAGCCACACCCCGATACAAAATGCCGCCCCAACCCAAACCCAACGTCGCGGCGGGGAATTTGACCGGCGAGGCAAGGCTCAACGCAATTTCATGGCGGGCGGCCAGCGTCAGCCGGAAAGGGCTGGGCTGCCCGGTGTCGGACAGGGGCGGTGCGGCGTCGGGCGAAAGGTCTTTCTTCCCGCACAATCGCCAACTTTGGCGCTCGGGATCGGGGACGGGCACTTGCTGGCATCACGAACACCGCTATAGTCCTCGGCATCCGTCTGTCCACTAGGTAAACGTCGCCAATGAATCAAGCCTCGATCGATGTCGTCGGTATTGGCAACGCGATCGTCGATGTGATCGCGCGTGCCGACGACGCATTTCTCGAAAGAGAGCGCCTCGTTAAAGGGACTACGGCGCTGATCGATGCCGAGCGAGCCGAGGCGCTCTATTGTTTGATGGGGCCGGCCATCGAGGCGTCGGGCGGATCGATCGCCAACACGATGGCCGGCGTCGCCTCGCTCGGCGGTCGTGGCGCTTTCATCGGCAAGGTGCGGGACGATGTGTTGGGCAAGGTCTTCTGCCACGACTTGACCGCACAAGGTGTCAGCTTTGAAACGCCGGCGGCGACCGCCGGTCCGCCCACCGCTCGCTGTCTGATCCTGGTGACGCCGGATGGCCAGCGGACAATGAACACCTATCTCGGGGCGTGCGCCGAACTCGGTCCCGACGATATCGATTCCGACCTCGTGTGCGCCGCCCAAATCACCTATCTCGAAGGCTACCTGTTTGATCCGCCGCTGGCGCAACAGGCATTTCGTAAGGCGGCTGCGGTAGCTCACGCGGCTGGGCGAAAGGTGGCTCTATCGCTGTCCGATCCATTCTGCGTCGAGCGCCACCGCGAAGCTTTTCGCGACCTCGTTACCGGCCACATCGACATCCTGTTCGCCAACGAAGCCGAGATTTGCTCGCTCTACGAGACTGGGGATTTCACCGCCGCCGCCGCCGCGGTGCGCGGCCTTGTCGGGATCGCGGCATTGACCCGCAGTGCTGAGGGCAGCGTCATTCTCGCCGGCCGCGCCGAGCATCCAATCGCGGCAGCGCCGGTCGCGCGAGTCGTTGACGCCACCGGCGCCGGCGACCTATATGCCGCCGGATTTCTCTATGGCTTGATCCGTGGGCTGCCGCTTCCCAATTGTGGCGCGATCGGCAGTTTGTGCGCTGCGGAAATCATCAGCCACCTTGGTGGTCGCCCCGAGCGCAAATTGTCCGAGCTTGTCGCCGCGGCCAGGGATGCCGGGGATTGGTTGCGGCTTTACTGCTAAGCCGGTGAAGCTGACGGCTCTGCCGTCCTAACCCGCGCCCTTTGGGGCGCGGATTTGCGTTGGAACCATGGATATCCGCAACATCGCGATCATTGCCCATGTCGACCACGGCAAGACTACTCTGGTCGACGCGATGCTGCGACAGTCTGGCACCTTTCGCGCCAACCAACAGGTCGTCGAGCGCGCCCTCGATTCGAACGAGCTCGAGCGCGAGCGCGGCATCACGATCCTCGCCAAATGCACTTCGATCCTCTGGCATAACGCGCGCATCAATATCGTCGACACGCCGGGCCATGCCGATTTTGGCGGCGAGGTCGAGCGCATCCTTAACATGGTTGACGGTGTCCTCGTCCTGGTCGACGCCGCCGAAGGGCCGATGCCGCAAACCAAGTTTGTAGTCGCGAAAGCTTTGCGTCAGGGTCTGCACCCGATCGTTGTGATCAACAAGTGCGACCGGCCGGACGCCCGTCCGTTCGAGGTGCACAATGAGGTCTTCGACCTGTTTGCAGCATTGGACGCGAGCGAGGCCCAGCTCGATTTTCCGACCCTCTTCGCATCGGGCCGTGCCGGCTGGGCGATCAGCGACCTGGCGGCACCGCGCGGCGATCTGACCCCGCTTTTCGAGTTGATTGTCTCGCACGTACCGCCGCCAAAGGCTGATACGGACGCCCCATTTGCGATGCTCGCAACGACCCTTGACTACGACCCTTATCTCGGCCGGGTGCTGACCGGCCTTATCCATTCCGGGACAGCGCGGCTCAATATGGCGGTCAAATCGCTGGGCCGTGACGGCCATATGATCGAGCAGGCGCGACTGACCAAATTGTTGGCTTTCCGGGGTCTCGAACGGCGCCCGATCGAGGAGGCGGAAGCGGGCGACATTATCGCCGTTGCCGGGTTGGCACTAACCACTGTCGCCGACACAATTTGCGCGCCCGAGGTCGAGGGGCCTTTGCCCGCCGATCCGATTGACCCGCCGACCCTGGCGATGACTTTTTCGGTCAACGACAGCCCGCTCGCGGGGCGCGAGGGGTCCAAGGTGACCTCGCGGGTGATCGGCGAACGGCTCTATCGTGAAGCCGAGGGCAATGTCGCCATCCGTGTTGCGCAAAGCGCACAAAAGGAGGCATTCGAGGTCGCCGGGCGAGGGGAGTTGCAGCTCGGCGTGTTGATCGAGACGATGCGGCGGGAAGGATACGAGCTGTCGATCTCGCGCCCGCGAGTGTTGTTCACGCCCGATCCCGCCACCGGCCAGCGCCTCGAACCGATCGAGGAAGTCGTTGTCGATCTCGACGAGGAATTCGCCGGCGTTGTTGTCGACAAGCTCGCCCGCCGCAAAGCCGAGATGCAGGCGCTGCGGCCCTCGGGCGGCAACAAATTGCGGCTGACTTTCCTGGGGCCGACTCGCGGGCTGATCGGCTATCAGGGTGAGTTTTTGGCTGATACGCGCGGCACCGGCGTGGTCAGCCGTGTCTTTCACGGCTACGCCCCATACAAGGGAGTGATCGAGGGCCGCACCAACGGTGTGTTGGTGTCCACTGCCGACGGCGTCGCAATCGCCTATGCGCTCTGGAACCTCGAAGAGCGCGGGCCGATGTTCATCGAGCCGGGAGTGCCAGTCTATCAGGGCATGATCATCGGTGCGCATACCCGCGGCAACGATCTCGACGTCAACCCCT
>JAFAHP010000356.1 GCA_019237175.1 Alphaproteobacteria bacterium | reverse complement strand
TCAAACTGGCGACGGCATCGTGCACCGGCCCGACCAGGAATATGATGCGCTCCTTTAACAGACGCGAGTAGATGTCATAGGCGCGTTCGCCGCGATTCGTCTGCTCGACTACCATCGGCACCAAGGTGTTCATGTATTGTTCGAAGTAATCGGACATTGGGATCTCCTCGACAGCGCCGGTTGGCGGCGCAGGGTCTCGCTCAATCAGTCAGACGCCCCAGCTGAGGCGGCTGCGCTTACGGCATTCTCGCCGTCCGGCTCGGGGATTGCCAAGAGCTCTTGCGGACTCACGCGGCGCTCGGGGACCTTAGCCATCTCGACAATAAAATCGACGACCTTGTCTTCGAAGATCGGGGCCCGCAAATTAGCCACCGCGTCCGGATTTTGACGATAAAAGTCGAGCGCCTGACGTTCGTACCCCGGATGCCGGCGCACCTCGCGTGTGATCGCCTGGTTCAGTTCCTCCTGTGTTACGGTGATGTTGTTGCTGTTGCCGACCTCGGCGAGCAGCAAACCGAGCCGAACGCGCCGTTCGGCAATCTTGCGGTATTCGGCTTTGGCCGCCTCCTCACTTTCATCGGCAGCGCTTCGAGGCTCACCGTGGAGCTGAGGTTCGCCGACAGGCGTAGCGGCCTCGGCAGTGTCTTCGCCGGTCGAGTGGCCGATTTCCGCAGCACCGGTCGGCACATCCGACACAACTTCAGCAGAGGTCTCGCCGCCCTCGGCAGCGCGTTCCTGCTGCCACTGGCGTTCAGCCTGATGATGAGCCCAGATATTGTCGAATTCCATATCGACCATACCCACCGGTACCGGGAAATCGTAGCGCTCCGCGAGCTTGTCGAGCAGCGCGCGCTTCAGCCGCAGACGTGAGGCCGTCGCGTAATCGCGCTCCATCTGCTGCCGCAACTCTTGGCGCAGCTCGGTGAGGTTCTCCAGCCCGACCGCAACCGCCAGCCCATCATCTACGACCGCAGGCAGCCGCTGCCGAACCTCTTTTACATCGACGGTGAACACGGCCTCTTGCCCGGCGAGATTCGAGGCCGCGTAGCCCTCCGGGAAAGTGACGCGGACTTGGCGATGTTCGCCGGCCATCGCCCCAACGAGTTGTTCCTCAAAACCGGGGATGAACCCGCCCGCGCCGAGCCTGATCTGACGATCCTTGCCGCGGGTTCCCGGGATCTCTTCGTTGCCGGCCTTGCCGTCGACATCGACAACCAGGATGTCCCCCTGCACCGCCGGTCTTGCGACCGGCTCTGTTTTCCGTTGCTGCTCGGCGAGCCGTTCAACCGCCGCGTCGACACTCTCTTCAGGAACTTCGACGAGAAGGCGCTCGATACCCAGATCGGCGAAGTTGGGCTCGGGAATATCGGGCAGCACCTCGACCATCATCTTGTATTCGAGGTCGGCGCCTTCGCTGAACGACACAATGTCGAGCTTTGGCGGCAGCGCGGGGCGCAGGTTCCGCTCCCGAATGGTGTCCGCCGAACTGCTCTGGACCGTTGTTTCGACCACTTCCCCGAGCACGGCAGGACCGTAGCGGCGCCGCAGGATTTGCATCGGCACCTTGCCCGGGCGGAAACCCGGAAGTTGGGTCGTGCGCCCAAGTTCATCGAGCCGGCTCGTTACCTTGTCCTCGAGCTCGCCGGCCGAAACGACGATGCGGAACTCACGCTTGAGCCCGTCCGCGACGAGTTCGGTTACCTCCATGCCGCGCGCCTCCTTTCAAAAACGTGACGACTCTTCGCGAACGCAACAGATATCGGCATCGGCCTGTTCACCTCTTTTCCGCGCGTTTGGTGCGGGCGGGGGGATTTGAACCCCCACGATTTTCATCGCTGGAACCTAAATCCAGTGCGTCTGCCAATTCCGCCACGCCCGCTGCGCGGTTTCGGCCGGTGCTTAACATACCTCAGATACATAGCGAACCGGGGTTTCACCATCGCAGCCCTGTGCACAAGCTTGTCCCGCCATACGGGTGCCGGCCGATGGGCCGTAAAACGCGTAGATGCCCGGCCCGAGGCCGGCACGAACGAGCTCGCAGGCAAGCCGGATGTGTTATTGAGCGGCGGCGCGCATAGGTATTTGCGTCCCGAGGAATCGGCGGACGCGGTCGATCGTGCGGGCGAGCAGCTCGGGCGGTTCGCGCCACGGGAAGACCGCGATCTTGGCGTTCGGCGCCAATGACGCGACATCGACCGAGGTCTGATGCGGATGGGCCGGCGTATCATCGGGGAGGACCAGTATTGGCGTGGGACAGTTGCGCATCAACTCGCGCGACACGCTGTAGAGGAAATCGGGTCGCACGCGGTAAAGGTTCTGCAGGTACTTCTCGATCGTCGCCATCGTGACCTCGGGCCGCTGCGCCAGGAACTCGGGAGCCCAGATATCTCGGCCGGACCGGTACATGACGTCCGGATCGTCCGGCCGGTGCCCGACCGTCTGGCAGAACACAGCGGCGACAACCCGCTCGGGCGCCCGTTCGAGGAGCTTCCCGGCAAAACAGCCGCCGATACAGTAGCCCATGTAGAAAAACTCGCGGACACCGAGGTGGTCCAGCAGACCCAGCTGATCATCGGAGAAAGCGCCCAGGGGTCATCGACCGGAAGCGGTCCGCTCGATTCGCCGCCATTCGCGTTGCGCTGGTCCATCGTGATGCAGCGGAAGTCGTTTTTGAAATGCTCCATCGCGTTGAACACGGCGGTCGGCCAATTGCTGACACGAGAATTCAGGCCACCGCCGGGAGTGACCAGCAATGGGAAGCCCGAGCCGACCTCCTCGTAGCGGATGCGTACGTCGCCTTTTTGGTAGAAAGGCATGGCAGATCCTCCTTGGCCGCGGGTCGTTCCCGTGTCGCATGGTGGTGGGCCGCGGTCGACCGCGTCAATGGAAGTAGCGGCCAGAATCGATAATGACGGTCTGGCCGGTCATCGTTTCGGTGCGGCACATCGTGACGACCATGTCGGCGCAGTCGTCCTTGTCGGCAGGCTTTTTCAAGAGCGAGGTAGCCGCGGAGTTCCGGATTTGCTCGGCCCGAAGATTGGCCGTCGCACGTGTGCCTTCGAGCAAGCCGGGCGCCACGCAATTGACGAGCGTCTCGGGCGCCAAGGCCACCGCCATGCAGCGCGTCAGGTGGATGAGGCCAGCCTTCGACACCGCGTAGGCGATCGACGATCCCGTCGGTCCAACCCCCGCAACGGATGCGATGTTGACGATACGACCCCGGCCTTGCGCTTTCATAACCGGCGCCGCCGCCCTTATCAAACGCATCGGCCCGGTCAGGTTGACCGCGATGATCTTGTCCCACACCTCCATTGTCAGGCTGTCGAGGTCGGCGAACGGGATCGCAATATTGTAGGCGGCGTCATTGACGAGGATGTCGAGGCGGCCAAAATGGCGAAAAACCTCGTCAACCACCCGGTCCACCGCCGCGCCGTCGGTAACGTCGCCGGCAAAGACCGCAGCATTGATCTGATATCCGGAGCTGAGCTCGCGCGCGACCCTCTCCGCCTGGTCGCGGCTTTGAGCACACACGACCGCAACGTGCACGCCCTCTCTGGCCAGCGCGTGACAAATGCGCTGCCCGAGCCCGCCATTGCCGCCCGTCACCACTGCCACTGCGCCGCTCAGATCCATCAGAGGACACCTTCTGCGGCAAGCCGCGCGACTTCGCTCGGGTTGCCGCCAAGCAATCTCTTCCCGCCCCCATCCTGCGATCGCAGGATGCCCCGCATTTGGTCGGCCGCCGATCTAGGCCCCTTTTGCTGTGTTTGGTCGAAATCGGATATCGCGGCCAAACACGATTTTCGTTCGGGTGACTTCGGTCAGCCGCCTCACCTGGCGGAGCGGAGGATAGCCTTACCGCGGTCTTCGACGTTCCGGCAGACGCCGGCGCGACGTAATCTCGTCATCCTGTGTTTTCGTCCACCTCCCCACCGCGACGTTAACTGCATCCTGATGCAGGAGCCGGTGTTGCAACGCCTCAGTTCGTCTCCGCCCACTTCTCAACTGGCGCTCGGTCGGCGCTTGAAGATCTACCGGTCAGGTCGCGATAAGGCCGAGCTGCGGGCTCGACGGCTCGGCGAAACTCTTCTTCGGGATGCGCCCGGCAAGCCGCGCCGAGCGCCCGGCGGCGACCGCGGCCTTCATCGCCGCCGCCATCTTAACCGGGTCGTGCGCCTTGGCGATCGCGGTATCGACCATAACCGCGTCGCAGCCCAGTTCCATCGCCAGCACCGCGTCCGAGGCAGTGCCGATGCCGGCGTCGAGCACGACCGGCACCGGGCTGCGGTTGCACACCAGCTCGATCGCCGCGGGGTTGGCGATGCCGCGTCCGGAGCCGATCAGAGACCCGAGCGGCATGACCGCGGCGCAACCGACATCGGCGAGCTTTTGGCAGGCGACCGGGTCCTCATTGCAATAGGGCAACACAACAAACCCCTTGCGCACCAATTCGTCGGCGGCGTGGACGAGCTGCTCGACATCGGGATAAAGCAGGTCGCGGTCACCGATCAGCTCCAATTTGATCCAGTTGGTGCCGAGCGCCTCGCGGGCGAGCTCGGCGGTCAGGATCGCATCGCGGGCGGTGACGCAGCCGGCGGTGTTTGGGAGGATCCGGTAGCGATCGCCGAGCAGATCGACAAGGCTGCCGGCGTAGCCTTCGAGGCTGATGCGCCGGATCGACATCGTCACCATGCACGGCTCGCTTGCCGCCATTGCGTCGAGCATGACCTGCTGGCTCGGATAGCGGGCGCTGCCGACAAAAAGGCGCGACGAGAGAGCCGTGCCAGCGATGATAAACGGGTCGCTGCTCATTCTGACGTCCTGCTTGTGCTCGCTGTTCCTGCGAAGTCCGAGCGCCGGGCCGAGGGATGCATCGGTTGCCCTCGGCCTCCCGCCGGCGCGGGCAACACAATGACGCTCGCGAGGAACCGGTTCATTTTTTCAACCGCCCTGCAGTGGGCGGACGATCTCTACGGCATCGCCGGGGTGAAGCGGCGCTTCGCCCCAATCGTCGCGGCGCACCACCGTGCCGTTAACGGCGACGGCGACAAAGCGTGCGTTGGCTTCGATACCGCGCCTCGCCAAGAGCTCGCCTACGGTTGCCGCCGCAACTTCGTCTTCGACGCCGTTGATTTTGAGCCGGATCATTGTGCCGCCCCGGGCAGAGCCGCCGCGACCGGCGCTGGCGCGACGAAGCGCGCGGGCGAGAACGGGTGCAGGCCGTCGGGCAGCCGCCCGGTCAGCACATAGCGGCTGATCGTCTGCGCCGTTACCGGGGTCAGAAGGATGCCGTTGCGATGGTGACCGGTGGCGACGACGAGACCGTCGATCCCACCAGGGCCGAGCATCGGCGCATCGTCGCGCGAGCCCGGGCGGAAGCCGACCCAGGTCTCGGCCACCGGTAAATCCTCGATGGTCGGCACCGCCCGCCAGGCACCGTCGAGCAACGCCAACAGACCCCCGGCGGTGAGGCTGTCGTCAAAACCGCGTTCCTCCACCGTGCCGCCGACAATGAGCCGGCCGTCGCGCCGCGGCACCAGATAGCCGCCGTTGGGTAACCACACGACGTGGCGCAGCAGCGGTGCCGCAGGATCCATACGCAAGGCCAGCATTTGCCCCTTTATCGGCCTGACCGGCGGTACGCAGTCGGCCGGCAGCCCGCCAATCTCGCGCGACCAGGCGCCGGCGGCGAGGACGACCACGTCGGCTTCCCGGCGGCCGGCGGCGGTGACCACACCGCTCACGCCGCCGCCGGCGATCTCGACTTCATACACGGCGCAGCCTTCGTAGAGAGCGGCGCCGGCCCGCTGCGCCGCAACGGCCAGCGCTGCGGCCAGGGCGCGATTTTCGACCTGGTGGTCGCGCGGGCTCAGCACCGCAGCCGGGATCCCGGGCCGCAGGTGCGGCTCGCGCTGGCGCGCCGCCGCACCCGACAGCCATTCGAGGTCCAGACCAAAGCGCCGTTGGAATTCGAAATTGTGGCGCAGCTGCTCGGCATCGTCATGGGTCAGCGCGACCGCGATCGTACCCTCCGTGCGATAGCCGAGCGCGATTCCGGAAACCGCTTCGAGTTCGCGGGCAAAACCGGGCCACAGCCGCTGGCTCTCCAGCGTCAGCTCAAGGAGTCCCTCCTCGCCGGGCTCGGTCTCGACCGCTGCGGCGAGCATGCCGGCGGCGGCCCAGCTGGCGCCGCGCCCGGCGGTGCCCCGGTCGTAAACTGTGACCGCACAGCCCTGCTGCGCCAGCCGCCACGCGATCGACAGCCCGATGACCCCAGCGCCGATGATGACGGCCCGATGCGGCAACGGCGATGATCGTTGGAAAGCGGTAATCTCGGACTCCCTTCGCCGGGCGCACCCGGCCAGGTTCATTGGGTCTGATCTCAGCCGTCCGCCGCAGGTTTGCACGCGACGACCGGCACCCCAGCCTCGGACGCCAATGTCGGCCGGCGGCGCGGGCGATGCAAGGAGTTTTTCGGTTTGATGACGGCGGAGCTGGGACGATCGCCGGGATAGCGGGCAGTGACGGATTAGGCCGGGCGCATTCACGCGTTCGCCTGTATGATCACGGCCGCGGTCAGCAGTTTTGGGCAGGAGTGCGCAATGGAAAAGGTTTTCCCCGACGCCGATGCCGCCCTGGCGGGGCTGTTGCGGGACGGTATGATGATCATGGCGGGCGGCTTTGGCTTATGCGGGATCCCCGAGCATCTGATCGCTGCCATCCGCCGCGCCGGGGTTCGCGAGCTGATCGCCATCTCGAACAATGCCGGGGTGGATGGCGTCGGGCTCGGCGTTCTGCTCGAGAGCCGACAGATCCGCAAAATGATCTCGTCCTATGTCGGTGAGAACAAATTGTTCGAGGAACTCTACCTCAGGGGTGAACTCGAGCTCGAATTCAACCCGCAAGGCACCCTGGCCGAGCGCATCCGCGCCGGTGGGGCCGGGATTCCGGCCTTCTTCACCAAAACCGGGGTCGGTACTTTGATCGCCGAGGGCAAGGAGACCCGCACCTTTGACAACGAAACCTATGTCATGGAGCGCGGTCTCGTCGCCGATCTTGCGATCGTCCACGCCTGGAAGGGCGACCGCGAGGGCAACCTCGTCTATCGCAAGACCGCGCGAAACTTCAATCCGGTCATGGCAACCGCAGCGCGGGTCACGGTTGCCGAAGTTGAACGTCTGGTCGAGCCGGGCGAGATCGACCCGGACCAGATCCATACGCCGGGCATCTTCGTCCAGCGGATCGTAAACCCTCGATCGTTCGAAAAGCGCATCGAGCAGCGCACCGTGCGCAAGCGCGGGACATAGACGAAGGAGCTGCACCATGTCTTGGTCACGCGACGAGATGGCGCGCCGCGCCGCACTCGAGCTGAGAGACGGCTATTACGTCAATCTCGGGATTGGCATCCCGACCCTAGTCTCGAATTTCATCCCGCCAGGGATCACGGTCCAGTTGCAGAGCGAAAACGGCATGCTCGGTATGGGGCCGTTCCCCTACGAAGGCGAGGAGGATCCCGATTTGATCAATGCCGGCAAGCAGACAATCACCGAACTGCCGACCACCAGCTATTTCGACAGCACTCAGTCATTTGGCATGATTCGTGGCGGCCATATCGACCTTTCGATTCTTGGCGCAATGCAGGTCTCCGAAAACGGCGATCTCGCCAACTGGATGATCCCAGGGCGCATGGTGAAGGGGATGGGCGGCGCCATGGATCTCGTCGCCGGTGTCAAGCGGGTCATCGTGCTCATGGAGCACACCGCCCGCGGCGAACCTAAGTTATTGCATCGCTGCACGCTGCCGCTGACTGGACAGGGCGTGGTGGATATGGTGATCACCGATCTGGGGGTATTCACGATCGACCGCAGCGGAATGACCGTGAGCGAGCTGGCGCCGGGCGTCGGGCTCCAGGAGGTGCGGGCAAAGACGGAAGCGAATTATCGTGTCGGTCTCGGCCTTGGTTGAGGGGCGCCCTTAAGGTTGTTCGCGATCCCGACCGGTATCAGGTGCTCCCAGCGGTTTTCCCGCGCCCTCCCGCGGCATTGCCCTCGGTGTTGATCGGTCTAGATCGGCTGGATGTGACAGATGTAAGTTACAGCTGTCTCGCTAAGCCTGCCGCAGCGCTCGCTGATCAGCGACAGCCCGACAGAAGGCGCCTCCCGGTTACGGTCGCGGGGTGCACAGCAAGGCGCCGATCAGCCCGGTTGAGTGTCAGGCCGGGCCGAAAGGCACCCTAGCGATCGAAGCCGATCATCTGGTGCGGCGGAAGGCCGCGGCGGCATCGATGGCCCGACGCCTCGAATCATTGCCGGGCCGGTGATGACAATGCTCCGGGTTAACCTACATTTTTATTGGGATTTCCCGATACTCAACATATCCTGATAGGGATCGGGAAAGGTGGCACAACATGTTGTCTCAGTCCCGCGCTATGGTGCATTCTACGGGGTGGGTTTCGCCCGTAGATCGAAGACGCCCAGAAATTAACGAGTTAGTCCGCACTCTCGCCACAAAGTGTTGGCATAATGATTGCGTAAGCGGCGATAGGGTGAGGTCGAGCGTGACGGGGGTCTTGCAGGAGGGGCTGGCGGCTGGCGTTGGCAGCCGCGAAAGTTGGCGCTGACCGCGGGGGCCGAAGCGCGGTCGCAGATGGGGCTTCGGCGGATGTTTTTCGTCGCGTAGCGTTTATCCCATGTGGTCGCGGAAAGCGGTCGGGTTGAGCGTTGGCGTCGATCGAGGTGAGAGATGAGATTCGACGACGGGATTTTCGAACTGTATTCACGGTTGTACGACAACCGGCGGGAAATTGAGCTGTCACTTGAGGACTACTTAGGGAAATGTTCGGACGATCCCTCTTTCTATGCCGGCGCGGCGGAGCGCATGCTGAAAGCGATCGGCGAGCCGAACATGATCGATACGAGCCAGGACGCGCGTCTCGGCCGCATCTTCATGAACCGAACAATCAAGGTCTATCCCGAGTTTTCCGACTTTTTCGGGATGGAGGAGACGATCGAGCGAATCGTCGGCTTCTTCCGGCATGCCGCACAAGGGCTGGAGGAGCGCAAGCAGATCCTCTATCTGCTCGGCCCTGTTGGCGGTGGCAAATCGTCCCTTGCCGAGCGGCTGAAACAGCTCATGGAAAAAGAGCCGATCTATGTGCTCAAGGCGGACAAGGAGATCAGTCCGGTTTTTGAGAGCCCGCTCGGCCTGTTCGACCCGGTGACCTTTGGTTCCGAACTGGAAAAGCGGTACGGGATCCCACAGAGGCGATTGACCGGCACTTTGTCGCCCTGGGCGGTGAAACGGCTTGAGGAGTTTGGCGGCGATATAACAAAGTTCACCGTCGCCCGCATGCAGCCGTCACGGCTCAAGCAGATCTGCATCGCCAAGACCGAGCCTGGCGATGAAAACAACCAGGACGTCTCAAGTCTGGTCGGCAAGGTCGACATTCGTAAGCTCGAGTTCTACAGCCAGAACGATCCGGACGCCTATTCCTTTTCAGGTGGCCTCAACCGGACGACGCAAGGTCTGATGGAATTCGTCGAGATGTTCAAGGCGCCGATCAAGATGCTGCACCCGCTCTTGACCTCGACGCAGGAAGGCAACTACGTCGGGTCGGAAAATATCGGCGGCATCCCCTATCAGGGCATCGTGCTGGCGCACTCGAACGAGGCCGAATGGCAGAGCTTTAAAAATAACAAGAATAATGAGGCCTTTATCGACCGCATTTCGGTCATCAAAGTGCCCTATTGCCTGCGATCCACCGAAGAGCGCAAGATATATGAGAAGCTGTTGCAAAACAGCGAGCTGGCGAATGCGGCCTGTGC
>JAFAHP010000339.1 GCA_019237175.1 Alphaproteobacteria bacterium | reverse complement strand
TTTTATCTTTGCGCTGGCCATTGCCGACAATGCGCTGCGGCTGGGCCAGGCGCGGACCGCGCTCGTGATTGGGGCAGAGACCTTTTCGCGCATCCTCGATTGGGACGATCGCAGCACCTGTGTCCTGTTCGGCGACGGTGCCGGCGCCCTGGCGCTGAGGGCGGTGTGCGATCCGGGGCCGCAGGGCCGGTGCGTTCTGTCAACCCATCTGCATTCGGATGGGCGGCAATATGACATCCTGTACGTGGATGGCGGCCCCTCCTCGACGCAGCGCACCGGCTATCTGCGGATGGAAGGGCGCGAGGTCTTTCGCCAGGCCGTACAGCACCTGAGCGAGGTCGTCGACGAGGCGCTCGCCGCCAATGCCTTCAGCGCCGCCGATATCGATTGGCTCGTGCCGCATCAAGCAAATAGCCGGATTATCGAAGGGGTGGCGCGTAAGCTCGGCTTGTCGGCCGAAAAGATCGTCTCGACGATCGACCGGCACGCCAATACTTCAGCCGCATCGATCCCGTTGGCGCTGGCGACCGCGGTCGCCGACGGCCGCATTCGTCCCGGAAATCTGGTGCTGATGGAGGCGCTCGGGGGTGGGCTGAGTTGGGGCGCAAGCTTGGTGCGTTGGTAGCTTCCTCCAAACAACCTGCGCGATCCCCGGCGATATATCGTCAACACTTTGGAATTTGACGGAATTTTCGCACCGGAGTAACCTTCTCCAAAAGCGGGGAGGGATCGATGGCCGGCCATACAGTGACGCGGGCGCAGCTCAGCGAAGCGGTCTATCAGGAAGTTGGGTTGTCGCGAAACGAATCGGCCGAACTGGTCGAATCGGTGATCGCCGAAATTTCGGGCGCGCTCGAACGTGGCGAAATGGTCAAGATCTCTTCGTTCGGCAGCTTTGCGGTGCGCCAAAAAGGGCAGCGGATTGGCCGCAACCCGAAGACCGGGCAGGAAGTACCGATCAGCCCGCGTCGGGTGCTGGTGTTTCGCGCCAGCCACGCTCTGAAAAGCCAGATCAACAGCAACCTGGCGGAGGCCCCCAAACAAAGCGAGACGCCTAAGGCCAAGGCGTCGTCGCGGTGACGAGCCGCTCGTCGCGCCAATTTCGATCAGGCGATAGCGCAACGCGACAGTCCTCGAAGCCGTCACGCGAAACCGGGCGGCCGGTGACCCCGGGCGGCGGGTTGCGCGCTGCAGGAACCGGGTTTATCATTTCGGTCTCGGCAGGATCCGCCCCGGTCGGAGCGTAGCGCAGCCTGGTAGCGCATCAGCATGGGGTGCTGAGGGTCGTGAGTTCGAATCTCACCGCTCCGACCAACTCGCCGCCTTCCTCTTCGCCGCGCCTCCGGCCGTACCACGGAGAAGGAGGAATAGGCATGAATAGCGCCGCATCCGGCCTCGAACCCTGGCAATGGCCCGAAGAGGAATGGCGCAAACGCGTCGAACGAGTACGCGCCGGGGGCAAATTGCGGCCGACGGAATGGCCCGCTGGCGCACGCTGCGCCGTGGCGCTGTCGTTCGACAGCGATCATGAGACGAGCGATCTGCGCGACGGCGGCAATTCGATCGGACGGTTGGCGTGGGGCCAATACGGCAGCCGAGTCGGCGTACCGCGCATTCTGAAGGTGCTGGAACGATATGGGTGCAAAGCCAGCTTTTATGTGCCGGCGGTGACGGCACTGCTCCATCCCGATGAACAGCGCCGCATCGTCGCCGAAGGACATGAGATCGGGATCCACGGCTGGATCCACGAACTGAATTCGGCGCTGCCTCGCGAGGCCGAGCGCGAGCTGATGCTGCGTTCGGCGGATACGCTCGAAAAAGTGGGCGGCGTGCGGCCGGTTGGTCTGCGCACCCCATCATGGGATTTCAGCTGGCACACGCTGGAGATCGAGAAGGAAATGGGGCTGGCCTATGATTCCTCGCTGATGTCGGACGAAGATTGCTATGAGCTTTTGCTCGATGGTGCACCGACCGGGGTGGTCGAATTGCCGGTCGAATGGGTACGCGACGACGCCGTCTATTTCATGATGAACCGGTTTTCGGCGCTGCGGCCGTACACGCCGCCGGCGGATGTATTGGACATTTTCCGGCGTGAATTGGACGCCGCCTATGCCGAAGGCGGCATCTTTCAGCTGACGATGCACCCGCACGTCATCGGTTATCGTTCGCGCATCTGGATCCTTGAAGAAATCATCCGCCATGCGCAGGCGAAAGAGGGCGTTTGGTTCGCGACCCACGCGGAGATCGTTGATTGGGCTCGTCATCACGCCGCCTGATGATTTCAGCGGCGGCAAGATGTCCGCCGGCAACATTGTCCCCCGGTCCACCCCAGTGGCTACGGTATTCACGCTTTTGGCCGGGTCCCCGATGGCCGAACGATTTCGCCCTCTCCGCCCGCTTGCGGGGGGAGAGCGCGGGGACCCGTCGCGCTAGCGATTGGGAGGGTGAGGTGGGCGACATCCGAACTCCTCCACCTCACCCTCCCTCTCCGGCCCCAGGGGCGGAGAGGGATCCGGAAACCCTTTTACACCGGCCTAAAGATCCGAGAGCACCCTAGGTCCCAGGGTGGAGAGGGAAGGTAGGGCCACTTGAGCCGTCTAACGACGCCAGGGCAAACCCGCTGCGGATACGTTGCGCTGATCGGCGCGCCCAATGCCGGCAAGTCGACCCTGTTGAACCGGCTCATTGGCCGCAAGCTCGCGATTGTTACACCCAAAGCACAGACGACGCGCACCCGGCTCCTCGGCATCGCACTCGAAGGTCCGGCACAAATC
>JAFAHP010000328.1 GCA_019237175.1 Alphaproteobacteria bacterium | reverse complement strand
TGCGGCCGATGCAGAGGCCATCTGTGAAGCGGCCCAGCGGCCGAGCATGCGCTTTGTTCGGGTCACGACCAAAAGGCAGCGCAAACGGCATCGTGTTTCGAGTCCGCGATCTCCTGGTGCGTCAGCGCACCCCGTCGCGGGCACCTGACGGAAGACGGCTATGTCTTTCCGAAGGGCATTACCCATGTTGAAACCCTTGTCGCCCTGGTCGAAGATCTACAGTCCTCACTCCTCGACAGTGTGCGCGTGATCCTAAAGCGGCTTGTCGACACCTTCACCGCGTTGGAGGCGCTGAGCCGCGCGCTGCGCGGAGCTTGGAACCCGCGCTATGTTCACTGGACGCCGGCCTATGCAATCAAGGATCGTGATAGACGCGTTCACCGCGATAGCGAGCCCCCGCGTCGATCGCCTGCGTGAAGGCCTCCCTTTTCCGCTCGGCGCCACTTGGAACGGCCTTGGCGTAAATTTCGTGCTGTTTTCGGGCCAACGCGACAAGGTCAAGTTGCGCCTGTTCGTCGCCGCCCTTGCCGCTGTCGGGTCCAACGTCGATCTCGCCAGCCCGGGCGAAATCGCCATCTGCCGAGTTTTGGAAATCCCAGCCGGCCGGAGCTCACGCCGCCTCCCGATGCCCACCGGCTCGGGCATAGTCGCCGGATCGGTGAAATTCGAGGAGGTGTAATAAAACTCTTGCTAGAGGAGACCGTAAGAACCATAACTGAGAGCTAGAAGATCGGGGCAAGAAGATGTCGGGGGAGAACGATCGGTATCAGCCTGAGCTGTTTGTTGCTGCACAACGAACTCGGCCTCGACGACAACATCTGTGCCCACCGAGTTCCCGATGGGGGCCGGCGGCGCCGGGCGGACGCCGCGCAAAGACAGAACTGCGGGCGATCCCGCCCGGTCGGCCGGATGTGCGACAGTCTTTGCATAAGATTTCTGTTGTACGGATCGCCGCGATTGCGGTCACGACATCGGTGTTGTGGTGCGGATCGGCCAGCGCAGAGGGTCCGTTGCGCCCGTTCACACAGGGCTTCTGGTCGGGCGGCGCTTATATCGATGAACGCACCGGCGTTTTCACTCACTGTTCGGCAGGGGTCGCGTACAACAGTGGGATTAGCATGTTTGTGGTTACAACCCGCACCTATCGATGGTGGCTCGGATTTTTTCACCCGCAATGGTCGCTCACACCGAATGCCAAACCCTTGGTGGAGCTTCGGTTTGACGGAATCGCTCGGTTCAAGCAACTGGCCCTTATTCCGAATGGAAAGCTGATGCTTGTTCCGCTACCGGAAAGTCCTCGCGCGATCACCGCGCTGCGTCGTGCTCCCGATCTGTATCTGATTGCCCAGGGCTCATCCTTCTTGTTCAAGCTCCCCGAGATCTCGGCCGTGCTTGATCAGTTGACGAACTGCACACATACGTCGATCGTACTCGAAGCGCTCGGGATCCCGACCAGGGCTGCGGGTGCGGCATCATCCCCGGCCGCGGCACCGCCCGCATCCGCGTCGACAACCGGCGCAAGCGCTCTTGGGTCGTCAACCCCAAGCGCCGCCGTGACAGTGCCGGGGACGCGCCTGTCGCCCGCAGTGCGGGCAGCCGCTTCCTCCGTGACGCCGGTGGAGACGGGTTGGGCTTCGATCATCGCCATCGGTGCTCTGATGGGTGCGATCGGACAAGGAGTTCGCATCATCGTCGGGCTGGGGAAGGCGCGCGATACCCGGCGGCACGAGAAATTCGCCGACCCGATCGCATCGACGAGATTAACGATCGTTCTGTTGATCGGCGCGCTCGCTGGCGCAATCGCGGCGATCGCCTCCGCGCCCGGGTCACCGGTGGCGCGAATGGTGCTTTTCGGGGCGGCCGGCTATTCGGGGGCAGATTTGGTTGAACGCCTCATCGCCCGATCGGTCTCTCCGGCCGTACACACGCGGCTTCTCCACTTGGCATCCTTTGTCAGGCAGGGGCTACGACCCTTGCTGAGCCGAACGACGGGACCCGGACCGCGATCTCAGTGGTGGTAACGGAGCGACGCGGAGCCGCTCCCGTCGCGGGAAAATCGCTCAAGCCTCGAAACGATCATCGCCGTACGAGGTCGGACTGCGAGGCTTGTTGGTTTTAACATAGTCTCAAGCTCTGCGCTTGGGCCGCCGCACCTTCAAATTCAGCGGGCTGGTGCCGCCGGGATGCGATGGGTAGGGCTGAGGGTGGGTTCGCGCTATTTCCGATCGGACACTCAACGCTCGGACGTCGTATCCACCAGATCGGCGGCCTCGAAGACCGATCGGGCAAAGCCATCGACCAGCTCGTGACAGTCGCGCAAGCGCTCCCAAGCTTCTGCCGCCGCCCTGCCGCCGTAGAAGTCGAGCCGGCGTATTTTGTCGAGCCAGCGGCCGAGCTTGTTCAGTTCGACATCGTACTCTTCCAATACTGCGTAGGTGAAACGCCGCGCCGCGGTGTCGGTCGCGATCCGCCCGGCAAATGCGACGCACGTGTCGATGAACTCGCGATAAGCTTCATCGCGATCGGCCTGGAAGCGGCTAACCACCTTTTTTTCTTCAGCGCGGTCGAGTGCTGTCGTCTCGAGGATAACCGC
>JAFAHP010000209.1 GCA_019237175.1 Alphaproteobacteria bacterium | reverse complement strand
CACCGGCTACGGCAACGAGCTTAATGTCTTTCGCACCGTGTGCGAGTACGAAGCCGCCGGGGTCGCCGGCATCCATATCGAGGATCAGGGCTTTCCGAAAAAATGCGGCCATCTCGACGACAAGGAGATCGTGCCGCGCGACGATTGGCTCGCCAAGATCCGCGCCGCGGCTGTGGCCCGCCGCGACCCGGATTTCGTGATCATCGCCCGCACCGACGCGCGTGCCGTTGCCGGATTCGACGAAGCGGTTGCCCGCGCCAACGCGGCGTTGGCCAGCGGCGCCGACATGGCTTTTGTCGAAGCGCCGCAGACGCTTGAGGAGGTTGCTGCGGTGCCGCGGCTGGTCAAAGGTCCTTGCCTGTTGAATGTCGTCTATGGCGGCAAGACGCCCGGCCTGGACCTGCGCGAGGCCGAGACGATGGGCTACAAGCTCGCGATTGTGCCCGGTCTCTTGATCAAATGCGTCGTCGGCGTCTGTGAAGAGAAGCTGGCCGAGCTGAAAGCGCTCGGTCGCCATCCTGTGCCACCGAAGGAATTTACCGTGCGCGATGTGTTTCAGCGCCTCGGCGCTGAAGAATGGGACGCGCGCCGCACCCAATTTCGCCCCGCCGCGATCCGCAACGCCGCGGAGTAGCAGGGGCGGTTTTGGCGAAATTTAGGGATATTCGTCGGAATAACCCCTCTCCGCCCTTAAGGGCGGAGAGGGAGGGGCCCGGCGCGCTGCCACGGGAGGGTGAGGTGGGTGGCGGCGAAGTCTGCATCGTCCGCCCCCCTCACCCTACCGTCTCCCCCCGGCCGGCGGGGGGAGAGGGTAAAACTCGGCCTAGCGGAGCAGCCAGAAGCTTATCGGGTGGGGATGTCGCCGGGATGCTCGTCGAGCGGGTGCTCTATCGCGACGGGCTAGTGCTGATCATCGACAAGCCGGCAGGGGTTGCGGTTCATCCCGGCCCAGGCGGCGGCCCCGATCTCGAGAGCGGCTTTGATACGTTGCGGTTCGGGCTGCCGCACCCCCCTGCCCTCGCCCACCGGCTCGACCGCGATACCAGCGGCTGCCTGGTGCTGGGCCGTCACCCGAGGGCGTTGCGCCGTCTCGGCAGGCTGTTCGCCGAGGGGAAGGTCGATAAGGTCTATTGGGCGGTCGTCGACGGAGGGCCGCCGCAGCACGCAGGGCGGATCGAGGCCGCGCTCAAGAAACTTGCCCGTGGCACCGGCTGGCGGATGATTGTCGATCCCGCCGGCCAAAATGCGCTGACCGATTACCGCGTGCTGGGCGCCGATGGCGCTCTTACCTGGCTCGAATTGCGCCCGCGCACCGGTCGCACCCACCAGATCCGAGTACATTGCATGACGCTCGGATGCCCCGTCGTCGGCGATCGGGTTTACGGTCGGGGCGACGGCGCGGCGACCCGCACCGGTAGCGCACCCATGTTGTTGCACGCGCGGGCGGTCTCGCTGCCGCTCTATCCGGCAAAGCCGCCGATTATGGTCATAGCACCACCCCCGGCACATATGCTCGGCGCGCTCGCCCGCCTCGGCTACACTCCTGCCGGGCAAGTCTCCGGCGAGGTTGAATGAGGTGAACGGCGCCGACGTAAAGATCCGTCGTTTATCGCCGGCCGACGCCTCCGCCTACCGCAACCTCCGGCTGGAAGCGCTCAAGCTCGCTCCGGAAGCTTACAGCAGCACCTTTGCCGCGGAAGGCTCTGAAACGCTGGCCTGGTTCGCGGCCCGGCTCGGCACATCGGCAGTATTCGGCGCTTGCGCCAACGGCGATCTGCTCGGCATTGCCGGGTTCGTTGTAAGGCAGGGGCAAAAGCAGGCGCATAAGGGTGTGCTGGTGGGGATGTATGTTCAGCCGGGTGCGCGAAACCTCGGCATCGGACGGCGGCTTGTCGAGGCGGTCATCGAGCATGCAAAGCAGCATGTCGAAATTCTGCAGCTAAGTGTCATCATCGGCAATGAACCTGCCAGACGCCTCTATAGCAGGCTCGGGTTTGTCGAATACGGTGTTGAAAAACGTGCGTTGAAGCAGGATGGCCGTTATTGGGATGAGGTTTTGATGGCAAAATCGTTGGCATCCGAGGGGGCAGCAGAGCAGTGATCCCGCGCTACACCCGGCCCGAGATGGCACGCATCTGGGCGCCGGAAAACTACTTCCGCATCCAGCTCGATATCGAGACCTATGCCTGCGAGGCGCAGGAAGAGCTCGGCATTATTCCCGGCGGCGTGGCGAAGGCCGTCCGCGAGCGAGGCGCCTTTGAGGTCGATCGCATCCGCGAGATCGAGGGCGAGGTTCATCATGAGACCATCGCGTTCTTGACCGATCTCGCCGAGCATGTCGGTCCCAAAGCGCGCTTTGTCCATCAGGGCATGACGTCGAGCGACGTCCTCGATACCTGCCTTGCGGTGCAGCTGAAACAGGCCTCCGATCTGCTGCTCGCCGATCTCGACGCGCTACTCGCAGCAACCAAACGCCGCGCTTTCGAGCATAAATCCACGCCGACAATCGGCCGCAGCCACGGCATCCATGCCGAGCCGACGACCTTCGGGCTCAAACTCGCCGGCCACTGGGCCGAATTCGCCCGCAACCGTGAGCGGCTTGTTGCCGCGCGCAAAGCGATTGCGACTTGTGCCATTTCGGGTGCGGTCGGCACCTTTGCCAATATCGACCCCCGGGTCGAAGCCTATGTCGCCAAAAAGCTCGATCTCGAACCCGAGCCGATCTCGACCCAAATCATCCCGCGCGACCGGCATGCCCAATTCTTTATGGCTTTAGCCTTGATCGCGGCCGGCATCGAGCGACTGGCGATCGAGATCCGCCATTTGCAGCGCACCGAAGTGCGTGAGGCCGAGGAATATTTCTCGCCCGGGCAAAAGGGCTCCTCGGCGATGCCGCACAAGCGCAACCCGGTGCTTTCGGAAAACATAACCGGGCTCGCCCGGCTGGTCCGCTCGACGGTGGGGCCGGCGACCGAAAACATTGCGCTATGGCACGAGCGTGACATTTCGCATTCCTCGGTCGAGCGCGTCATCGCACCCGATGCCACGATCGCGCTCGATTTTGCGCTGGTCCGATTGACCGGGCTTGTCGACCGGCTTGTCGTCTATCCCGAGCGGATGCGCGAGAACCTCGAATCGCTGGGCGGGCTCGTCGATTCACAGCGGGTGCTGTTGGCCCTGACCCAAGCCGGTATGAGCCGCGAGGACGCCTATACCGCCGTCCAGCGCCATGCGATGGCCGCGTGGCAGGGCCACGGGCGGTTCGCCGAGTTGCTGAAGGCGGATCGCGAAATCGGACGCTTTCTCGACCCGCAAACGATCGACGGCCTGTTCGAGACCGCCTATCATTTGAAACACGTCGACACGATTTTTCGCCGCGTCTTTGGTGAATGACGGAAATCCAGGAGGAACGGGATGAGCTCGCTGCGCAGCAGGAACGGCCCGCGCATTAAATACGCCCCAGAGGAGGCCGCGCCCTATGAGACGATCACGGTCGACAAATTGACCCCGATCATCGGCGGCGAGATCGGTACGGTCGATTTACGCGAAATCAGCAATCGGCAAATGGACGAGATCCACCGCGCCCTGGCTGAAAATCTCGTCATCTTTTTCCGCGACCAGCATCTGACCGAGGACCAGCATCTCGCTTTCGGGCGGCTGTTCGGCGACCTGCACATTCATCCGGCAGCGCCATGTGCGCCGGCGCATCCTGAGCTAATGATCATCCACGCCGACAAGGACAGCCCGCGTGCCAATGGCGAAGGCTGGCACAGCGACGTGTCCTGCGACCCCGAGCCGCCGATGGGCAGCATCCTCTATATCCGCAAATGCCCGCCACGCGGCGGAGACACATTGTTCGCCAACATGTATGCAGCCTATGAGGCGCTGAGCGACCGGATGAAGACCTATCTCGAAGGGCTGACCGCGCGCCATGACGGTGAGCATTATCGCGGGCAATACGCCAATTACGGCATAAAGGACAAAGAGAGCTATCCCTTCGCCGATCATCCGATTATCCGCACGCATCCTGTAACCGGCCGAAGGGCGCTCTACGTCAACGAGGGGTTCACCCGCTACATCAACGGAATACCACGCGACGAAAGCACCGGCATCCTGCAATACCTGTTTAAGCACATGGCGAACCCACTGTTCCAATGCCGCTTTCGCTGGCAGGAGAATTCGATCGCGTTCTGGGACAACCGCTGCGTCCAGCATCATGCGATGTGGGATTATTGGCCCCATACCCGCTCCGGGCATCGGGTCACGGTAAAAGGCGATCGTCCGGTTTAAGTTTAAGGGATATGACCGGCGACGCGGGGGCGGCCACCAAAATGCCAAGCCCTCAATGGTCATGCATCGCCCCTCTAGCGCATTGCGGGAGACGGGATTTTCGCGCTTATTCTCTTAGTAGCTGCTGTTTGGCTTGCTCGGCGAAGTGCTCCATTTCGAACGTAACGCGGGCGGCGGTAATGGTCGGATCCTTGGCGCCGAGGTCGGTCGCCACCTTGGTGACGACGTTTTTGTCGCCGCCCGGTTCGAACTGAGCATCGACGACGTGCTTGCCGTACGCCTCGGCGGCCTCGCCAAGTAGCCCCAAACGCTGAGCCGCCCATAGACCCAAGAGACGGTTGCGTCGTGCCCTCACTTTGAATTGAAACTCTTGATCGTGTTTGAAGCGCTCCTCGAATTCCCTTTCGCGGTCGGCAAAAGTCGGCATCATCCCCTCATTCAAAAATTGCTGCTCGCGATCGACGGCCAAGCTTTCGATATGGCTTGGCGCGTCCAGAGCGGCAAGGCAGCAATGCTCAACGCCGCATGTGTACGCTCGTAATCCTGCGCCGTCCGGCGCATCGCTGGCCGGTGCTGATCGGCGCCAACCGTGACGAGATGATCGACCGGCGGTGGCAAGCGCCC
Source organism: Alphaproteobacteria bacterium (assembly GCA_019237175.1). Classification (GTDB taxonomy): domain Bacteria; phylum Pseudomonadota; class Alphaproteobacteria; order ATCC43930; family CGMCC-115725; genus AP-15. The sequence goes on along the minus strand of JAFAHP010000209.1, from coordinate 2,495 downwards.
GCCCGGCACTGGCCTGATCGGCCGGAGGTGGTCGGCGGGTTCGATCTTCTCGCCGGAGGCTCGTGGCTGGGGGTCAACGATTGGGGGGTCGTTGCCGCAGTGCTGAACCGCACCGGCTCGCTGGGACCGGCACCCGGCCGGCGGTCGCGCGGCGAGTTGGTGCTGGAGGCGCTCGACCACGCCGACGCCGTCGAGGCCGCCCAGGCCTTGTCCTATCTCGACCCCGATGCTTACCGCACCTTCAACCTGATCATCGCCGACGAAAAAGACGGCTTTTGGCTGCGTCATGCGGGCGGCCGCCGGGTCGGGGTGCGCCCGTTGAAGGACGGGTTGTCGCTGATTGCCGCTGGCGATGTCGACGACCCTGGCAGCCGCAGATTGCAACTTGCGATGCCAGCGTTCCGGGCCTGGCCGGTGCCGGAGCCCGAGCGCGGCGAGTGGACGGGTTGGGAGCAGCTGCTCGGCAGCAACCGGGCGCCATCCGGCGAACCGGCCGCCGCGGCGATGCGATTTCGCAGCGACGGCTACGGGACCACCTCGAGCGCACTGATCGCATTACCGACTCGCGCCGAACCCGAATTGCGGCCGGTATTTCGATTTGCGTCGTGGTTGCCGGAGGAGACGCCGTGGCGGGAGATCAGCCTCGCCTGACCCGTCGCCACGCAGTGTTGCAGCGGGTGAGAACCATCGCCATATGCGTCCAATCCTCGACCTTTCGATCATTCCGATGAAAGCCCGCGTCCATGTAAGCCTCAAACGGGGTGTGCTCGATCCCCAGGGCAAGGCGATCGGCAATGCGCTCGCAGCACTGGGGTTTACCGGGATTGACGAGGTCAGGCAGGGCAAGCTGATCGAACTTGAACTTGCCGAAACCGATCCGACGCGCGCCTGCGCCGCGCTGGAGGCGATGTGTAAGGAGCTGCTCGCCAACCCGGTGATCGAAGATTACACGATAGATTTGGGCTGATGGACCACCTCAACATGCCGTCGGGATCAATGGTCCATCGTCGGTCCTGCGCAAGCGGCCCCCGGGTTACGCGTGCGAAGGCCCGTGGGTGCGAAGCCCGGGGGCAGAGATCTCCGTCGCTGGCCCCCTGTTCATGCCAGGGGCAGGCTCTGGGCCCTCGCTTTCGCCGGGGCGACGACGCCGCTCGTCAAATCAGAGGTTGAGGCGCGGTGAAATCGGTCGTCGTGATTTTCCCTGGCTCGAACCGCGAGCAGGACGTCTGCATGGCCTTGAAGCGCGCGAGCGGGCGCGAACCGGTGCGAGTCTGGCATCGCGAGACGACCTTGCCAGCCGCCGATCTGATTGTGTTGCCGGGCGGTTTTGCCTACGGCGACTATCTACGCTGCGGGGCGATGGCGGCGCATTCGCCTGTTATGCGCGAGATCCGCGCCCGTGCTGATCGCGGCACTCCGATCCTCGGCATCTGCAACGGCTTTCAGATACTGACCGAAGCGGGAATGCTTCCCGGCGCATTGCTGCCCAATCGGTCGCTGCGGTTTACGTGCTGCGAGACCCGTCTCAGGGTCGAGAACAACCAGACCATCTTCACCTGCGGGTACGAAGCCGGCCAGACAATCCGTGTCCCGGTCGCGCATCACGACGGCAACTATACCGCCGACGCGCAAACGCTCGACCGCCTCGAAGACGAAGGGCTTGTCGCCTTCCGCTATTGCGGGCCCGACGGCAACCTCGACGATCACGCCAACTTCAACGGCTCGGCACGCGCGATCGCTGGCATCCTCAATGACAGCCGCACCGTGCTCGGCTTGATGCCGCACCCCGAAAACGTGACCGACCCGGATCTGGGCGGCACCGACGGGGCGGCATTTTTTGCAGGGCTCGCGAGCGCGCTGGAATGAGCGAAGCGCCTTCGATGCCGACTTTGGTAGGGCGGAAAAGCAAAGCGCCTTCCGCCAACTTGATGCGGGGCTGAGCCGCGATGGCGGAATACGCGGTGCTATTCTGCCCTACGCCCAGGGCGCTTCTCTCTCGCCCGCTCTCGTCATGCGGGGGGGGGATGCGCCGGGCAAAGCCGTAAGGCCCGGCTATGATCGGCGGCAGTAACGTTACGCCGGAACTGGCGGCCGAACATGGGCTGACCGAAGCCGAGTTCGGTCGCGTCTGTGCCATTCTCGGCCGCACGGCGAACCTGACCGAGCTCGGCATCTTCGCGGTCATGTGGAGCGAACATTGCTCGTATAAATCCTCGAAGATCTGGCTCAAAACCCTGCCGACCTCGGGGCCGCAGGTCATTTGCGGTCCCGGCGAAAACGCCGGGGTCGTCGATATCGGCGACGGCGACGCCGTCGTCTTCAAGATCGAGAGCCACAACCATCCCTCGTTTATCGAGCCCTATCAGGGGGCGGCGACCGGGGTCGGCGGCATCCTGCGCGACGTCTTCACGATGGGGGCGCGGCCGATCGCCATTCTCGACTCGTTGCGGTTTGGCGGTCCCGACCATCCGCGCACCCGCCATCTCGTGTCGGGT
>JAFAHP010000142.1 GCA_019237175.1 Alphaproteobacteria bacterium | reverse complement strand
CGGCGAGTGCGCCCTGTCGCTGTTCGACAATTTCAGCCCGCGTTACCAATATCGCTTTACGCCGGGCGAGGTGCGCCAAATGCTGCAAGCTGCCGGCCTCATGGAAATCCGCGATACGACGCTCGCCAACGAAGGCCGGCACATGGTCGCTTTCACGGCGCGTGTGCCAGCGGAACCGCGGTGGGCCACCGCGGACTCCTTCGAGCCTGCGAGCACGCGCGCTGCTCATACCACCATCGGTTCGCGGCACGATCCGCACCACTGAACAGCGGGAACTCGCCGAGCACGCCGACCATGATCGTGAAGCTTCATCCGACTGACAACCGGTGATCGCGATTGCTGCCGCCGGCTCGAAGAAATGCGACAGCCCGATCTGGGCTGACGTGGCACGCGATATTGTGCGGAACGCCAAGCCGGTTGCGGGCATAATCGATGCCCGCAACCTGCGGTGGGCGAAACCCGACTTTCTTGGCGGATCGAGCTGTCGGCGCGGTCCACCCTGCGGCGGCCGCAAAAAATTTGTCATTGACAGCTTTAGTCAACGCGCTTACCTGCGGCTCTGGTTCGGACGGATCGTCCAAAACCGAATTTGTTCAACCACAAGCGAATGATGGGACCTCGATCTAGCAGCTCTTCCGCGGAGCCTCCAAGTCGCCTTTGCGCGATCGGCTCTTCGGATCACCCGCCCCGGGTGAGAAGACGGGGTCCCGCGGCAGGTACGCGCTCGCCGTAATCAGCCGCTAGGGCAAGCCTCGCCTCCGCCCGGGTCGGTTCGTAACCACCCCTGGGACTGGAGGGAAGAGACATGGCTGCCCTGGTAAGGCACAATGCGTCGGTCCCGGCGCCGAACGTTGCCGACTTGAATATCGAAGCTCGCGGCGGAGCGGGCGAAATCGAGCGGCTTTATATGGCACTCGACCGTGTAGACGAGTGCCGGAACCCGCGCACCGCGCGCCTGCTCGCCGCTGGCCGCCGCAAGATGGCGCAAAAGCTTATGGAGGAGGCCGGTGAGGTGGCTCTCGGAGCCGCGCGCCACCGCACGCGCGCGGTGATCCGCGAGAGCGCCGATCTGGTCTACCAATTGGTCGTGCTGTGGCGCGAATGCGGCATCGCGCCCAACGAGGTGTGGGCCGAAATGCGGCATCGCGCCGACGCGCTCGGGATCGCCGAGAAATTGCCCAAACCGGGCGTTTCGGCTGCATTTATACCCGGCTCCGACGAGGGGGTGGCGCGATGACCTCCCTCAGCGAATTCCCGACATTGCCGCCCGCCGAAAACCGGTTGTTTTCGCCCCAGTCTGCAGCCCTCGGCGACTATGCCGAGGGTCTGGAACAGCGGATACAGGATCGGTTGCGTATTCAACGTCTGCGCGCGAGCAGACGCAGCCTGGGTAATCGCCTCGCGCTGGGCCTTGCCCTGATCGGCCCCGGTGTCCTGGTCATGCTGGGCGACAATGATGCCGGCGGTGTCATCACCTACGCCCAGACGGGCGCCACATACGGGTTCAGCCTGTTTATCCCGTTGATGATCCCGCTCGGCTTCATCGCTTATCTGGTCCAGGAGATGACAATCCGCCTTGGTGCGGTGACCCGCCGCGGCCATGCCGAGATGATCTGGAAGCGCTACGGAAAGTTCTGGGGGGCGTTCTCACTAATCGATCTGGTGGTGGCAAATATTTTGACGTTGATGACTGAGTTTATCGGCGTTCGTGTCGCCAGCGCTATTTTCCATTTGCCATATCTGATAACAATCCCGCTCGCCTTTGCGCTCGTCACCGGGGTCCTGGTTTTTCTAAAATACTTTACCTGGGAAAGAGTCGCGTTGTTCATTGCGGCGTTCAACATCATATTCGTCCCGCTGGCGCTGCTTTCGCATCCGGATTGGGGAGCAATCGGCCGAACCTTTACCGGCGCCTCGGGTTGGGTAGTCCCGGGCGGGTTGTTTTCGGCCTCGTTCTTGATGCTGGTGTCGGCGAACATCGGCACGACGATCGCGCCGTGGCAGCTATTCTTCCAGCAATCCTGCGTTGTCGACAAAGGTCTGCTGGCGAAGGACATCAGGGCCAGCCGCCGCGATCTGATGCTGGGGGTGGTTGGGATGGTACTCGTCGCCATCGCAATCATCGCCCTATCGGCGCAATATCTCCACTCCCTCCCGAACGCATCAGCGCTCGACGATGATACCGTGGTCCGCGCAATCGGCACCAAGCTCGGCCCAGCGGCGATGGTCGTTTTCGCGCTGGGCTTGCTGGAAGCCGGATTGATCGCGGCGATCGTGATCACCGCCAGCACCGCCTGGGCGATCGGCGAAGCACTCGATGTCCCGCGCTCGGTTAATGTGTCGCCGCGTCGGTCGTCGTATTTCTACGCCCCGGCGGTGATCGGCACCGCCATCGCGGCCGGCACGCTGATGCTGCCGCATGTCCCGATCGGGTTTCTAAACCTGAGCGTTCAGGTCATTGCGACGGTGTTTATGCCGGCGGCGATGCTATTCCTGCTGATGCTGTTGAACGATCGCGAGTTGCTTGGCGAGCACGTGAATTCGCCGTTACGCAACGCCTTGTCAATCGGGGTCATGGTCCTGCTGATCACGTGCAATTGTCTCTATGGCATTTCGACTGTTTTCACCAATTGGCCTTGAACGAGGTGGTCGTGAACCTCAACAATGATGTTTTAGCGAGCCGACGTGTAAACGAAGCGTTCGCCTGGTTCGCGCTCTCGCCGGTCCCGCGCCGGCATGCTCGGACACCGGACGATAGATCCGAGCTGAACGCGATTGCCGAGGTCGAAGGCTGGCGGTTGCCGCCGCCCGAGGTCGCCCGCGTCGTCCTCCGTCCATGGCAACAAGCCGTGTTCTGGGGTCTGCGCGTCTATATCCTCGTGATGTTGGCCATTGTCGCTATCGGCTTCGCTCAATTCGCGGTCGGCAAATAATCGGGCCTCGCAGGAGACGCAAGGACCGGGTAACCAGACGCAAGCCGCCCCGCGTGGATCGCGCCGCCGTGGGTCCCTCCACTGACCTGGATCGGATCGTCGCGTTGCGCGGTCGCCTGGTTCTGACGCAGGGGTTGTCCTGGTAGCCGCTGGTACGACGGCAATGGGCGGAGCCTGACGGCCGGCCCGGCCAGCGCACCCGAAAGGGCAAGATATGTCCGGCACCCTGATTCTGCTGCAGCTGGGTGGTTATGTCGGGTTGCTGCTGTGGGGCACCCACATGGTTACGACCGGCGTGGAGCGGGGCTTTGGTGCGGAACTGCGCCCTTGGCTTGGGCGCAGCCTATCGCGTCCGGGGCGGCGCGCGCGGTTTTACGCCTCGATTGCCGGGCTCGCGGTGACCGCTGTTTTGCAGAGCAGCACCGCAACCGGGCTGATGGCAACCTCGTTTGCCGCAAAGGGCGCAATCGACCTGGGGCCGGCTCTCGCCGTCATGTTGGGCGCCAATCTCGGCAGCACGTTGATTACTCAGGTCCTGGCGTTCGACATCGCTGCAGTGGCGCCGGTGCTCGTGCTGATCGGCCTGGTCGCCTTTCGGTCGTGCGACAATGGCCAAGTCAAGAATTTGGGCCGGGTCGGCATCGGGCTTGGGTTAATGCTTCTTGCGCTCGGTTCGCTCGTCCACACCCTTGCTCCGGTGGAAACTGCGCCGGTGCTGCGCAACGTGCTCCGGTTGGTAATTGGCGAGCCAATACTGGCGCTGTTGATTGCCGGGATTTTGACCTGGGCGTGTCACTCCAGCGTGGCGGTTGTGCTGCTGATTTCGTCGCTTGCGGCCTCGGGCGTCCTTGCTCCGGAGCCCTCATTGGCGCTGGTGCTCGGCGCCAATCTCGGTGGGACGTTGCCGCCGCTAGTCGAGGCCGGCTCGGCGCAGGCGCGGCGCCTGCCGCTCGGTAATTTCTTGGTGCGCGCGCTTGGCTGCGCCGTCGCCCTGCCCTTTCTGCCCGCAATTGCCGGGCTGCTCGACCACGTGACACCGATGCCTGCCCGGCTTGTCGTCAACTTTCACACCGCCTTCAATCTGGTGCTGGCGATACTGTTTTTGCCGTTGACAGATCGTCTCGCGGGGTTGCTCGTCCGCCTCTATCCCGATCCGGCGCGCCCCGCCGATCCCGCCAAACCCCTCCATCTCGAAGAGGCAGCGCTTGATAGCGCCAGTGTCGCACTGGCGAATGCCACCCGCGAAACCCTTCGCATCGCCGACATGTTCGAGACCATGCTGCGCGGAGCAATCGAGGTCTTCCGTTCGGGCGACCGCCGCCGCGCTGCCGGGATTTCGCGCACCGAGCGGATCATGGATCGGCTCGGCGCCGCGATCCGCCGCTATCTCGCTGACATCGGTAATGAACAGCCGCTTGACGATGAGGACGAGGGTGCGCGCGGTCAGGAGATCCTTTCGGCGGTGATCAATCTCGAGCATGCCGCCGACATCGTGGCCAACAATCTGCTCGAGTTTGCCTCTCGGCGAGCCCGCAGCGCCGGGGGTTTTGAGGCGCGAGAAATGAACGCGATTGCCGCCATGCATGCCGAACTCGTCCAAAGCCTCAGGCTCGGGTTGGCGGTGTTCCTGCGCGGCGACGCCGCGCTGCAAGATGCGCGTCTATTGATGATTCGCAAACGTCTGCTGCGTCGGCTGGAATTACAGGCGACCGGGTTGAGTGTGCCGACCGCGCCCGCAGGCCGCTCAGCGGTCGCCTCCGAGCCGGGAAACGCCCGCGCCGGCGCGGCCGAGAACGGCGATTTCTTGCGGATCGTGCGCGATCTGAGGCGGGTGCATTCCCATATCGCCGCGCTCGCCTATCCGGTTCTCGAACGCGCCGCCGAACCGGACGATCGCGGTACGGGATCTCGATCGATCATCACTTCGGAGAGTTGGTTTCGGTCACACGTCGGCGAGCCGAGTGCGCGGTCGACCATCCCGCCGGATCTGCCAGCCCCTGTTGCGCCAAGTGAAAGACCGGGTGAACTGGATCAGAAACTGCGCACTTGAGAAGTCGGCGCGGACGCGGGCTCTTGGGACGAGCGACCGCGACAAAGGCCGCCGCAGCCCAGCGCGACGACAGTGCGTTCGCATGGGTGGTCGGCCCCTCGCACCTGTAACCGCATGTCCGTGCCGCCGTCTGGCAAGTTGTCGGACAACTGATCTCCTGCAAGAGAGCGATCAAAGCGCCCGGAAGGCGGCGCACACAATCGTCCCGATTGTTTCGTCGGGGACGCTTCGCTAACCTCTCTGCACCACGCCTTTCGCGGCTGCTGCGGCTGCGCAAAGAGAGGGATGCGGAACATGGCAACCATTGTCGGTCACGGCGACTTTCAGTACCGGATCATCGAGAACTGGGCGAAACTACCCAATGGGTGGTCGTTCAAGGAAGTGGCAGCGGTCGGGGTCGACAGACAAGACAACGTCTATTGCTTTACTCGCGGCGAGCATCCGGTCATCGTGTTCGACCGCGATGGCAACTTCTTGCGCTCGTGGGGCGAGGGGCAGTATCTGCGAGCGCACGGCGTCCATATGGGCCCCGACGATTCGATCTATCTGACCGACGATGGCGGCCATTTCGTCCGCAAATGCCGGTTGGAAGACGGTAAAGTATTGCTGGAATTGGGTGTGCCCGGCAAGCCCGCACCCTATCTCAGCGGCGAACCGTTCAACCGCTGCACCCATACAGCGCTGTCGCCGAAGGGCGAGATTTACGTCTCTGACGGTTACGGCAACGCCAAGGTTCACAAATATTCGCCGGACGGCAAATTATTGATGTCGTGGGGCGAACCCGGCAGTGATCCCGGCCAGTTCAACCTCGTCCACAACATCTGCACCGACGCCGATGGCTGGGTCTACGTCGCCGACCGCGAGAACCACCGCGTGCAGGTATTCGACGGCAACGGCAAATACCAGACCCAGTGGAACAATCTGCACCGGCCATGTGGGCTCTACATGGATTATGTCCGCCATCCGGTGTGCTACATCGGCGAACTTTCGGTCAATCGCCTCAACGCCAATCTCGGCCCGCGGGTCAGCATCGTCGACCACCAGGGCAGATTGCTGTCGCGCATCGGCGACCCGTTTGCCGGGCGGGCGCCGACCTCGTTCATCGGGCCGCACGGGCTGGCGGTCGATAGCCACAGCGATCTCTATGTCGCCGAGGTGTGTTGGACGTTGTGGCCGGGGCTGTTCCCGGACGAACCGAGACCCGATAATCTGCGCACCATCCAAAAATACGAGCGGGTGCATTGAGAGAGGGGAGTGTCGGCTGGGCAAATGAGTCGGCTCGACGAGGCGCTCGCCCGCCTTGAACTGGCGGTGGCGCGGCTCGAAGCCGCTTGTGCCGGGCAAGCCGGCCGGAGGGAGAAAGTTAGTTCGGCGGCCGCGGCCAAAGCCAAGGGCAGGCGGCTACGAGCGGCCGTCGACAAGATCGCGGCTGAGGATAAACGCTGGCTCGCGGGGGCGGGTCAGGCGTTGGGGGAGAGGGGAAAGGAATGAGCCAGGTTTCTGTGACCGTCAACGGTCATCCGTACAAGATCGCCTGTGACGACGGGCAGGAGCCGCGCATCCGCCGGCTGGCGCAATATGTCGACGCCCGCGTCGGCGAGTTTGTCAAGAATATCGGCCAGGTGGGCGAGGCGCGGCTGTTACTGCTCGCCGCCCTCGTGATCGCCGACGAATTGTCTGACGCCAACGAGGCACTGCAGCTGGAGCAAAGCCGCCACCGCGCCGCCGAAGCCGCGGCCGATGATGCTGTCGCCGCCGCTGCCGGCGGAATTCACGGTGTCGCGCAGCGCATCGAGGCGCTGGCGGCGCGCTTGGATCATCCCTAGCCGCCATCGCGTAGCGAATGCGTCCTCCACCGCAGCGGCGGGAAGGGGGGCGCCGGCGCAACCATGCCGCAATCCACAAAGCCATGTCCACCGGCGGCTTTCAGCCCGCCGGCGCCCGGGCAGAATATTGTGCGTTGCATGAAAAGCTGGAAATCCAGGTGAGCAATGCTTAGCTTCTGCGTCTGCGGAGTGGGGCTGCGCGGTGCGTCAGGCAGCATGTTGCCCCGGGGCCGATATCTACCTCTTGGGTGCTGTCCCTGTTGAAGTCGTGGCTTCGGCACATGGCGCCCACCTGCTACGGCGGGCCACGGAGGAGTTGCACGCCAACGGCCGAGGCGGCTTCCACCCCGCAATTCTTGTCTCGCGGCGTGCGACTGGGTGCGGTAATCGTGAACATCCTGTTCTGCGGCGATGTGATGGGACGGCCGGGACGCGATGCGATCAAAAGACACGTGCCGGAATTACGCCGCGACTTTGCCCTTGATCTGGTCGTCGTCAATGCCGAGAACGCCGCGGGCGGCAATGGCCTGACGGAGAGGCTTTGCGGTGAACTCTATGATTGCGGCGTCGATGTTCTGACTACCGGCAATCATGTCTGGGACCAGCGCGAGCTGATCGCCTACATCGACCGGGATCCGCGGGTATTGCGGCCGGCGAATTTCCCCCCCGGGACGCCGGGCGCCGGCTGGCGGCTACACCCGCTTCATGACGGGCGCACCTCACTCGTCGTCAATCTAATGGGCCGGCTGTTCATGGAGGCGCTCGACGACCCGTTCGCCGGTCTCGATGCAATCCTGGCCGACCATCCGCTAGGGCGCGGACCAGCGGCGATCCTTGTCGATATGCACGCCGAGGCGTCGAGCGAAAAGATGGCGATGGGCCATTTTGCCGACGGCCGCGTATCGGCGGTCTTTGGCAGCCATTCGCACGTTCCGACCGCGGACGCACAGATCTTTCCCGGCGGTACCGCCTACCAGAGCGATGCCGGGATGTGTGGCGACTACGATTCGGTGATCGGACTGCAAAAGGCACCGGCCGTGCGCCGCTTTGTCACCAAAATGCCCGGCGAGCGGCCGCAGGTTGCGGAGGGCGAAGGGACCCTGTGCGGCATTTTGCTTGTAACCGACGACGCGAACGGTCTCGCCCGGCGTGTCGAACCGGTCCGAATCGGCGGGCGTTTGCAACCGTATTTACCCCGCCTCTGGACACCAACTGCAGCATCGTGTGACACCGTTTGAAGTCCGCCAAAGGATTGGCAGGATTGGCGATGACCGTCCGACGTGCCGCAATGCTGCCATATTGGATTGTTAGGCCCGCCTGGAGCCCTTATGAGCGGCGGCATCGAGTTGCACCCGAGCGCCAGGGGGAGCCGCGCGGAGAACGATGGCTGGCCATTCTCAATTCAAGAACATCATGTACCGGAAAGGTGCGCAGGACAAAAAGCGCGCCAAGATCTTTACCAAGATCATCCGGGAATTGACGACTGCGGCACGGAACGGGCTGCCTGATCCGGCGGCAAACCCACGCTTACGGGCAGCGGTGCTGGCCGCGCGCCAGGCAAACATGCCCAAAGACACGGTCGACCGTGCGATCCGCCGCGGCGCCGGAGGCGAGGCCGACGCCACCTATGACGAGGTGCGCTACGAGGGTTATGGTCCGGGCGGGGCTGCGGTTATCGTCGAGGCGCTGACCGACAACCGCAATCGCACGGCTAGCGAGATCCGCGCGGCATTCACCAAGGCCGGGGGTGCGCTCGGTGAGACCAACAGTGTCGGCTTTCTGTTCGCCCATGTCGGCGAGATCGTTTATCCCGCGGCGACGGTGAGCGCCGACGAAATGCTCGAGGCGGTTATCGAGGCGGGTGCCGAAAATGTCGAAAGCGATAGCGAGCAGCATGCCGTGACTTGCGCCCCGGACGCGTTGAACGCGGTGCGTGACGCGCTGGAGCAGCGTTTTGGCCTGGCCGTTTCGGCACGGCTGGTGTGGCGGCCGAAAACCACAGCGCCGATCGGCGAAGAAACCGCAATCAGTCTCTTCAAGCTGCTCGAGACGCTCGAAGACAGCGACGATGTGCAGAACGTCTACGCCAATTTCGAGGTGGCGGACGACGTCATGGCCCGGCTTGGCGCCTGATCCGGCATCGCGGCGGGACCTGGGTATGCGCGTCTTGGGTCTCGATCCCGGGCTGCGGCACACCGGGTGGGGGATCATCGAGGTCGACGGCAATCGCCTCTCCCACGTTGCCGACGGGGTTGCCAACCCTTCCGCCGATCAGCCGCTGGCCGCCCGTCTCGTGGCACTGTTTCGCGAGATCGGCGCGGTGCTGGAGCGCTTTCGCCCAGACGAAGCGGCAATCGAAGAAACTTTTGTCAACCGCAACGCGGCCTCGACTTTAAAGCTCGGGCTCGCCCGCGGCGTTGTCCTGCTGGCGCCTGCCGAACGCGGGCTGCGGGTCGCCGAATATTCCGCCAATATGATCAAAAAAGCGGTCGTCGGTGCCGGCCACGCCGATAAGGCGCAGGTGCAAATGATGGTGCGCCGAATCCTGCCAGGGTTTGCGTCGGGCAAGCCGGATGCCGCCGATGCGCTGGCGGTCGCGATCTGTCACGCGCACCACGGCGGAACCTGGCGCGCCTGGAACATTCCGGCGGCAAAGATGTTCGGATGATCGCCAAACTCACCGGCGTCCTCGACCAAATCGCCGCCGATGGCGTGGTCGTCGATGTGAGCGGAGTGGGCTATTTCGCCTTTTGCTCGACCCGTACTTTTAGTCGGCTGCCGCCGCGCGGGGCGCCGCTGCGGCTGTTGATCGAGACCCATGTGCGCGAGGATCACATCCACCTTTTTGGATTCATTGACGCCGCCGAGCGCGACTGGTTTCGGCTGTTGACGACGGTGCAGGGCGTCGGTGCGCGGCTGGCGCTGGCGGTCTTATCGGCGCTGACGCCGGAAGAACTCGGGCTGGCGATTGGTGCTCAAGACCGGGCCTCGGTGGCGCGCGCCGACGGGGTTGGCCCGCGGCTCGCCTCGCGCATCATCAACGAGCTGCGCGACAAGGCCGGCAGCCTCGCGATGGACTTGCCGGCTGCGGCGTCGGCTCAGCCGCCTGGTGAGGGCGCTGCTGCCGATGCAATCTCCGCTCTGGTCAATCTCGGCTACCGACGCGCGGAAGCGTTTGGCGCCGTAGCCGCCGCGGCCCAGCGTCTTGGGCTCGCCGCGCCGGCTGAGGCACTGATTCGCGCCGGGTTGCAGGAGCTCATACCCGGAGCGCAGCCATGAGCGCGAGCGAGCCGCCGCGCATTGTCGATGCTGCGATGGCCGAAGGCGATGTCGCTGACTTTACCCTGCGCCCGCAAAGCCTGTCCGATTTTGTCGGCCAACAAAGCCTGAAGGACAACCTACGGATCTTTATCGAGGCTGCCAGAACCCGGGGCGAAGCCCTCGATCATGTCCTTCTGTCGGGCCCTCCCGGGCTCGGAAAAACCACCTTGGCACAGCTCATTGCGCGCGAGTTGGGGGTTGGGTTTCGCGCCACCTCCGGCCCGGTGATCCAGCGTGCCGGCGATCTCGCGGCGCTGCTGACCAACCTGCAGGCGCGCGATGTCTTGTTCATCGATGAGATCCATCGGCTGGCTCCATCGGTCGAGGAAATCCTCTACCCGGCAATGGAGGATTTTCAGCTCGACCTGATTATCGGCGATGGTCCGGGTGCGCGCTCGATACGCATCGACTTGCCACGCTTTACTTTGGTTGGTGCCACGACCCGCTCGGGACTGATCAGCCGGCCGCTGCGCGAACGTTTCGGTATCCCGCTGCGGCTTACCTTTTACGAGCCGGCCGAGCTGGCGGTAATCGTGGCACGCGCCGCGCAGAAGCTCGCTTTTGACTTGCGTCGCGACGGCGCGGCCGAAATCGCGCGCCGCGCCCGCGGCACGCCGCGGGTTGCGATGCGGCTACTGCGCCGGGTGCGCGACTTCGCCGCGGTAGAAGCATCGACATTTGTCGATGCTTCTACCGCCGATTCGGCGCTGCTTCGGCTCGACGTCGACGGCAGGGGGCTCGACGGGATGGACCGGCGGTATCTGCGTTGCATCGCCCAGCGCTACGGCGGCGGGCCGGTCGGGGTCGATACGATGGCGGCCGCCCTCGGCGACGAGCGCGACGTGATCGAAGACGTCGTCGAGCCGTTTTTGATTCAGGAAGGATTTGTTCAGCGTACGCCGCGCGGCCGGCTCTTAACTGGTCTCGCGTTTCGCCATCTCGATCTTCCTATCCCGGCATCCCTGCCGACGCAGCTCGATCTTCTCGCCGACCTGCCCGTGACAGAGGAGAACGAGAAGGTCCGATGACCCACACCGTCGTCCAAAAGACGCCATAAAAGGTTCAAACGATGCAGCAAACAGCCTTCGAAGCTTTGCCGCTCGCCGGCACGGTTCCGCACGACCTGTCAATCGTCGCCCTGTTCCTGCAATCGGATGCCATCGTCAAAATCGTCATGCTGATGCTGCTGGTGGCATCGTTTTGGTCGTGGGCAGTCATCTTCGACAAGGCAATCCGGCTGCGAAGGCTGCACCACGCAGCCACGAATTTCGAGGAGAGCTTTTGGTCCGGTGGCTCGCTTGACGATCTTTACGAACGGGTCGGCCAACGCCCGCCCGATCCGATGACCGCTGTGTTCTCGGCAGCAATGCGCGAATGGCGGCGCAGCGCCGCCAAGGGGCTTCTCGGCACTGCCATCATGCGCGCCAGCCTTCAGCAGCGCATCGAGCGGGTCATGAATGTGACGGTGGGCCGCGAGATGGAAAGGGTCGAGCGTTTTATGGCTTTTCTCGCCACGGTCGGAGCGACGGCACCCTTTGTCGGGTTGTTCGGCACGGTCTGGGGCATCATGGACAGCTTCCAGTCGATTGCTGCATCGAAAAACACGAGCCTTGCCGTGGTGGCGCCCGGTATCGCCGAGTCGCTGTTTGCCACCGCACTTGGGTTGGTGGCTGCGATCCCTGCAGTCGTTGCCTACAACAAGCTCGCCACCGATTTCGGACGCTATGCTGGTCGACTCGAAGCATTTGCTTCGGAATTTAGCGCCATTCTGTCGCGGCAGCTCGACGAGAGGCCGTGAACCGTGGCGCTGCCGAGCCTTCGCTCTAACAGCCGGATGCGCGGGCGCTATCGTCCAATGGCCGAGATCAACGTGACGCCGCTTGTCGACGTCATGCTGGTCTTGCTCGTCGTCTTTATGGTCACGGCGCCGCTGTTGACTGTCGGCGTACCGGTCGATTTGCCGCAGACGCAAGCGCCGCCGATAACCGATCCCAAGGAGCCGCTCGTCATCTCGATCAACGGCGAAGGCCGTGTCTTCATACAGGATACCGATGTCGCGGCGGATGCCCTGGTGCCGCGATTGCAGGCGATCACCGGCGAAAATCCTGATGCGCTCGTCTATGTGAGGGCCGACAAATCGATCGATTATGGCCGCGTGCTCGAGGTCATGAGTCTAATCAGCGCCGCTGGCTACCGCAAAGTGTCGCTGATCGCCGAAACACCCAAAGGTTTGCCGGCGAAGGCTGCCGCCAATGCCGCGCCAGCCGCACGGGTTATGGCTACGGTCAAGCATTGACCGTCTCGACCCTCTCGGTCGCGCACAGATGAGCCTGGCCGCCGCAGACCCGATCCCGCTGCCGGAGCGAGCCCGTCCGCGGCCGTTGACGGACGGCGTCGGTGGGCACGGCTTGGCGTTGTCGGCGGCTCTGCACCTCGTCTTGGGAGCGGTTCTGATATTTGGGCTCCCGACGCTGTTCAGCCCCCGCGCTCCCGAGGAAATGCCGATCGCGGTACAACTGGTCACAATGGGCCCGCAGACGCAAGCCAGCCATCCCAACCCGAACACCCCACAGCGCGAAGCGAAACTCGAACCGCCGCTGCCCGGACCGCCAGCTGAAAAGCCTGCGCCCGAACCGACCCCGCCCAAGCCGGCACCGCCACCCGCCTCGGCCGAAGCGCCGCCCGAACCGCCGGCTCCAGTCCCGCCTCAACCCAAGCCGCCGCCGGCGCCTTCGGCCTCGCTGGCGGAACATTCTCAGGAGCCGGAACTGCCGCCTCCACCGCCGGTACCCGAGCCAAAGCCGCTTCCCCCTCCACCGCGGCCAAACCCCTCCGTCGCGGCCGCGACGCCAAAGCCGTCGCCGGAGCGGCCTCAGCAGATCGCTCGCAACGATGCCAAAGTCGAGGCCAAGAAATACAACCCAGGTCAATTCGACGCGCTGTTGCGAAATCTGGCGGCGCAGGACATTCCAGCCTCGCCCGACGCACCGCCGCGGACGATGCGCGTCGCAGCCGGTAGGGCATCGGCGCAGCCGCGTGCTCCATTGGGGAGCCAGCTCAGCGCCAGCGAAATGGACATGGTCCGTGAGCAGATTTCACGTTGCTGGAATATCCCGGCAGGCGCCCGCGACGCGAAGGATCTGGTTGTCGAGATCAGGGTGGTAGTCCTACCCGACGGTAACGTGCAGCAGGCGACAATCGTCGATCAAGGCCGAGCCGCGGCCGACCCGTTTTTCCGCGCCGCGGCCGAGAGCGCGCGCAGGGCGTTTTTCAATCCGCTGTGCCGACCGCTGCGCCTGCCACCCGATAAATACGAGACCTGGAAGGATATGAGCGTGGATTTCAGCCCAAAGGACCTCTTATGATCAAAATCATCCTCGCCGCGATCGGCGGGGCATTCCTGGTGATGCTGCTGGCGGTGTCGCCCTGCTCGCTGGCTCGCGCCGACTTGCGGCTCGACATCACCAGTGGCCAGGTTCAACCGATGCCGATTGCAATCCCGGCATTTGCCGGAGGCGGCGAAGCGCGGGCCGGCAGCGAGATTGCCGGCGTCATTTCCGCCGATCTCGAGCGATCAGGTTTATTCCGACCGGTCGATCCGCGCAGCTTCATCCAGAACGTGTCGGCGGCCGACATGAGCGCGCCGCGCTTTGCCGACTGGCGTCAGATCAATGCCCAGGCGCTGGTAACCGGCGCGGTCCAGACCCAAGCGGACGGACGGCTCGGCGTTCAATTCCGGCTGTGGGACGTGTTTGCCGAGCAACAATTGACCGGTTTCGGTTATACGACGACGCCGCAGAATTGGCGGCGCATCGCCCATATCATCGCCGACGAGATCTACAAGCGGATCACCGGCGAGGAGGGCTATTTCGACACGCGTATCGTCTATGTCGCCGAATCCGGGCCGCAACAGGCGCGTGCAAAGAGGCTGGCGATCATGGATCAGGACGGCGCCAACAACCACTATCTGACCGATGGCCGCGCTTTGGTGCTGACCCCGCGCTTTTCGCCGAGCGCACAAGAGATCACCTATCTCTCCTTTGCCGCGAAGCAGCCCCGCGTTTACCTGCTCAACATCGACACCCTCCAGCAGGAAATAATCGGCGACTTTCCGGGCATGACCTTCGCGCCAAGGTTTTCGCCGGACGGCAACCGCGTGATCTTGAGCCGCGCCGTCAACGGAGCAAGCAACATTTACACCTTCGATCTGCGCACCCACAGCATCGCCCGCCTGACCGACGACAACGCGATCGATACCTCGCCATGCTACTCGCCTGATGGCGGTCAAATCGTCTTCAATTCCGACCGCGGCGGCTCTCAGCAGCTTTACGTGATGAGCGCGGGCGGCGGCGGCGCGCACCGGATCAGTTTCGGATCGGGTAAATATGGGACGCCGGTGTGGTCACCGCGGGGCGATCTGATTGCCTTCACGAAAATCAGCGGCGGCGCGTTTTTTATCGGGGTGATGCGGCCAGATGGCTCGGGGGAGCGACTGTTGACGCAGGGCTTTCTGGTTGAGGGACCGACTTGGGCACCCAATGGCCGGGTGCTGATGTATTTTGCCGAAGGGCCGTCCGATGCCAACGGATATGGCGGCTCCCCGCATCTGCAAACGATCGACTTGACCGGATATAACCAACGCGACGTGCCTACGTCGGGGGCTGCGTCCGATCCGGCGTGGTCGCCGCTGTTGCGTTGAGCAACATCGGCACCGTCACTGCCTGTGTAATCGAGGGGAAAAACAAATGCATCTAGGATCTAGCGTCCTGCCGAAGCTGTTGGCGCTGGCGGGGGCGCTGTTATTGCTCGCGGCGTGCAGCAGTTCGCCTCCACCCCCGCCGCCGCCTGCGGGGCCGCCCGGGGCTGGGGCGACGGGAGGGGTTGGCGGGGCGGGCGCGGTTGTGCCCGGTTCGCAGCAGGATCTGGCGCAGAGTGCCGGCGATCGGGTGTTTTTCGCGTTCGATCGATCCGATATCACGCCCGAGTCGCAGCAGACGTTGCAACGCCAAGCCGAGTGGCTGCAGCGATATCCCAACGTGACAGTGACGATCGAGGGCCATTGCGACGAACGTGGCACGCGCGAATACAACCTCGCCCTCGGCGAGCGCCGCGCCAATGCGGCAAAGCAAGTGCTGGTTGCCGCCGGGGTTTCGCCGTCGCGGATTTCGACAATTAGCTATGGCAAGGATCGGCCGGTGGTCCCCGGCTCGAACGAAGAGGCATGGGCTCAGAATCGCGTTGCGATAACCACCGTAAACTGAGCGGCTCGTCGCCGCAGGCTGGGCAAAACCGGCGCGAATATTGGCGTCCGGCGGCGATTGCGGCGCCGCAGGCAGCCTTTTGGAGCCGCTGCGACACCGCTTCGGCGGTGGAATGGTGGCCGGGCGCCCTTTTTTCGCCCAAAACACCCCCTAGCACAGCCGTATCGGGTGCCGGTGCCGGCGCGCGCCAAGGGCTCAGCCGCCGCTCCGCTGTTTTCGTAGGCGTGAGCTGCTTCGCGCCTTCCTAGAGGACTCGCTGATGATACGGCGACCGATGCTACCGCGAGCCTGTCCGAGCGTGCTGTTCGTGTTTCTGGCGATCATGAGTGTTGGAGCACAAGCGCAGGACGCGACAACCCAGGAGCGCCTCGACCGTCTCGAACGCGACCTCAGCATGCTGCAACGCCAAGTCTACCGCTCTAGCGGCGGCGAGGCACCGCCGGGCACCGAGAGCGGCAGCAACACCGCGGTTGATTTGCAGGTGCGAATGGATCGTCTGGAGCAGCAGGTGCGCGACTTGACCGGGCGCGTCGAGGATGAGACCAATCAGGTTCAGCAATTGCGCCAGCGCCTGGAGCAAATAAACAGCGATATCGACGTACGGCTGGGCCAGGGGCAAACGCGCGAAGGGGGGGCGGCGCCGTCGCGTCCGCCATACGGGGCTTATGCAAATGCCGAGCGATTGCCGTACACCGGTCCGGCCGCAATGCCCCCCTACGGGAGTCCGCCGCCGCCTCCCCCAAGTTACGGCACGCTGACGCCGCCGGGGCCAGAAGCGGGAGCGACGCCCCCATATAGCGAACCGGCTCAGTTGAGGTCGCCGGAGACTGCCAGCGCCGGCGGCTCCGACACGTTGCGCCCGCCCGGGTCGGACGCAATGCCCTCAGGCTCGGCTTCCGCGCAGTACAATGCCGCGTTTGGGTTGCTTCGCCAAGCCGACTACCAAGCGGCCGAAGAGGCGCTGCGCAGTTTTGTGCATCAGCATCCCAATGATCCGCTTGCTGGCAACGCCCAATATTGGCTCGGCGAAAGCTATTATGCACGTGGCAAGTACAATGACGCGGCAGCCGCCTTTGCCGACGGCTACAAGCGCTATCCGAAGGGAGCGAAGGCGCCCGACGAGTTGCTCAAGCTCGGCATGTCGCTCGCGCGCACCGATCAGCGGCACAATGCTTGCATTGCGCTAATGCAGCTCGACCACGATTTCCCGCATTCTAGCAATGCGATCAAGGAGCGGGCGGCACAGGAGAAGAAAAGACTCGGGTGCTGAGTACCGTCGCATCGAGGCCGCTCGGTCCTGCCGAATTCGCCGCGCGAGTTGAGCGGCTTGCGTTTTTTGAGATTGAGCCATTTGTCGCGGTTGCGGTCTCGGGTGGACCCGACAGCCTCGCCCTCGGCATCCTCGCGGACCAATGGGCCCGCCAGCGCGGCGGGCATGTTTGCGCACTTTCCGTCGACCACCGTCTGCGGCCTGAGAGCGAGGCGGAAATTCGCAAACTCGCGCAGTGGCTCGCGGCGCGCTCGATCCGCCACGAAATCTTGGCTTGGCACGGTCCGAAGCCCGCGACCGGTCTTCAAGAGGCTGCCCGGTCGGCGCGCTATCAATTGTTGACCGAATGGTGTCGCGCCCAAGGTTGTCTGCATTTGATGACCGGACATCACCGCGAAGACCAGGTGGAAACATATCTGCTGCGACAGAGCGCGGGCAGCGGCCTCGATGGGCTCGCCGGGATGCCGGCGGTTCGCGAGCTTGCCGGCTGCCGGATCCTACGGCCGCTGCTCGACGTCCCCAAAGCGCGCCTGGTGGCAACACTCGCCGCCGCGAGCCAGGAGTTCATCACCGATCCGAGCAATCGCGATCCGACTTTTGCCCGTGCTCGGCTGCGCCAGGGTACGACGGATGTGGATCTCGATGCGGCACTCGGCGAGCTTCACAAGCTGGGTCATGACCGGATTGCCCGCGAGGATGGATGCCATGCGCTCCTCGCGCACGCGGCGGCGCTGCACCCGGCGGGGTTTGCCGTGCTCGACCCCGAGGTGCTCCTGTCGGCGCCGCCGGAGTTGGCGCAGCGGGCATTGTCCAAGCTGGTCTTCGCCCTTGGGGGCGGTCTCTATCCGCCGCGGCGCCGCAGTATCGCGCGACTGCTTCTCATGCTTGCAGGCGCGACGCCGGTCGGAGGTGTCCTCGGCGGCTATCGGTTTGTTGCCTGGCGCGAACGCGTCCTGGTTCTGCGTGAACTCGCCGCCGCCGCACCCGCCGTTCGCCTCGCCCCAAACGATGTCATCCTTTGGGATCAGCGTTTCGAAGCTTCGCTTGCCTCGGCGGGCCGTCCCCTCGCGCTCGGCTATCTCGGCCGGGACGGCGTGGCGGAACTGCACCGGCAATCCCCTGGTTTCAAGCATCGCGGGCTGCCGCCGCTCATCTACACGGTTTTGCCAGGGTTCTGGGATGAAACCAGTCTCGTCGCTGTTCCTTTTTTGGGGTACAGCCGAGAGGAAGGAATGGCGATTCCACAACTTGCCTTTAGACCCGTCAACTGTCTGACGCATGCAAGCTTCGCGGTTGTTTAACCGGTTACGCGACTTATGTTTTGGTCTGGAAAAATCGTTCGCGAGCCGGGTTCGATCGGCGTAGGGTTGATGGAGATCTGCCGGCCCGGCGGGGAAAGGCGCTTCAGGTGAACAATTTCGGCAAGAATCTCGCCCTATGGATCGTTATCGGGCTGCTTCTCGTCGCCCTTTTCAATCTGTTCCAGACTTCTTCAAGTCACGGTCCGCAGTCGACTCTCGCCTTTTCCGATTTTGTTAACGATGTTAATCGCGGACAGGTCGCCGATGTTACGATCCAGGGCAACACGATCAGCGGCCATTTCACCGACAGCCGCGCCTTCACGACTTACGCACCGAACGATCCTGCGCTCGTCACCAGATTGATCGACAAAGGTGTGAGGATTACCGCCGCCCCGGCGGACGATAACGTGCCGTCGTTGTTTGGTGTGTTGATCTCGTGGTTTCCGATGCTGCTATTGATCGGCGTGTGGATCTTTTTCATGCGCCAGATGCAGGGCGGTGGCGGCCGGGCGATGGGGTTTGGCAAGAGCCGGGCTCGGCTTTTGACCGAGAAGGTTGGCCGCATCACCTTCGAGGACGTGGCCGGTATCGACGAGGCCAAGCAGGAGCTTGAAGAGATTGTCGAGTATCTAAAGGACCCGCAGAAATTCCAGCGTCTGGGGGGCAAGATCCCCAAAGGTGTATTGCTGGTCGGTTCCCCTGGAACCGGTAAAACCTTGCTTGCGCGGGCGATCGCGGGCGAGGCGAACGTGCCGTTCTTTACGATATCTGGCTCGGACTTCGTCGAGATGTTTGTCGGCGTTGGCGCGAGCCGGGTGCGCGACATGTTCGAGCAGGGCAAAAAGAACGCGCCGTGCATCATCTTTATCGACGAGATCGATGCCGTCGGCCGCCATCGCGGCGCCGGGCTGGGCGGCGGCAACGACGAGCGCGAGCAGACACTGAACCAGTTGCTGGTTGAAATGGATGGGTTCGAGGCGAATGAAGGGGTCATTCTGATCGCCGCCACCAACCGGCCGGATGTGCTCGATCCGGCATTGTTGCGGCCTGGCCGCTTCGATCGTCAGGTAGTGGTGCCCAACCCTGATGTCGTTGGGCGCGAGAAAATTCTGAAAGTCCACATGCGCAAGGTGCCGCTCGCCGCCGATGTCGACGCCAAGGTCCTGGCGCGCGGCACGCCCGGCTTTTCCGGCGCCGACCTCGCCAACCTCGTCAACGAGGCGGCACTGATGGCGGCGCGCCGCGGCAAGCGTTCGGTGGCGATGAGCGAATTCGAGCAGGCCAAGGACAAGGTGATGATGGGCGCCGAACGGCGCTCGATGGTGATGACCGAGGACGAAAAAAGGCTAACGGCCTATCACGAGGCCGGGCATGCTCTGTGCATGCTCTATGCCGAGGGGCACGAACCGCTGCACAAGGTAACGATCATTCCGCGCGGCCGCGCGCTCGGCATCACGATGTATCTGCCCGAACGTGACAAATACAGCCAGTCCAAGCAGGAAATCAAAGCGATGCTGGCCAGCCTGTTCGGGGGCCGCATCGCCGAGGAGTTGATCTTTGGCCCGGACAAAGTCACCACCGGTGCGGCCGATGACATCCGCCGCGCAACCCATCTTGCGCGCCGGATGGTGACCGAATTCGGGTTCAGCGAAAAGCTCGGCCGGCTGCGCTACGCCGAAAACGAGGAGGAGGTTTTCCTCGGCCATTCCGTGACCCAGCGCAAGAATGTTTCGGAAGCGACAGCCAAACTCATCGATGAGGAGATCCGTCGGCTTGTCGACGAAGGCGAAGAAACCGCACGGGCGATCCTGAGCGCGCGGCTCGACGAACTGCATGCGCTTGCCAAGGGTCTGCTCGAATACGAAACGCTTTCGGCCGACGAGATCCGCCGCATCATCAGGGGCGAGCGGATCGTGCGCGAGACTTCGGCCTCCCCGCCGCAGACGGAGGATGCGCGGAGCGGAAGGCGCAGCTCGGTGCCGCCGTCGGGACGCCCGGCGGGGCTCGAACCGGAGCCGCAGCCCGGTACCTGATCGCGTTGCACGCGCGGCGTTGTTGCCGTTCGCGGGCATGGCGACGAGTGACCCCGTGGGCGTCGGTGACTGTCGCTTATCGTAATTGTTATTTGACAGACGGAGGTTTTTCCTGCACATTTGCCTAGTTGTTAGGACGTAATACAAGTCCGGTGAAGCGATGACGCGGAAGCTCTTCGGCACCGACGGGATCCGCGGAACAGCAAATATCGAGCCTATGACGCCGGAAACGGCGTTAAAGGTGGCAATCGCAGTCGGCGAATGTTTTAAAAACGGGGCGCATAAGCATCTTGTTGTAATTGGTAAGGATACCCGTCTCTCAGGTTACATGCTCGAACCGGCGCTGACTGCCGGTTTTGTGACGATGGGAATGGATGTCGTGCTGGTCGGGCCGTTGCCGACCCCGGCCATTGCGATGCTGACGCGCAGCCTGCGCGCCGATCTTGGCGTCGTGCTGTCCGCGTCGCACAATCCCTATAGCGACAACGGCATCAAGCTGTTCGGGCGCGACGGCTACAAGCTGTCGGACGACATCGAAAAAAAGATCGAGGCCGCACTTGCCAAGGGCCCAAGCCGGCGCGCGAGCCCGTCGGAGCTGGGGCGGGTCAAGCGCCTTGACGACGCCGGGGGCCGCTACATCGAATTCGTTAAGCAAAGTTTTCCCCGCGGCCTTCGCCTCGATGGCTTGCGTATCGTCGTCGACTGTGCCCATGGCGCCGCCTACAAGGTTGCGCCGACCGTGTTCTGGGAGTTGGGTGCTGAGGTGTTTTCGTTGGGTGTGAGCCCAGATGGCCTCAACATCAATCGCGAGTGCGGCGCCCTGATGCCGGAGCAAATGCGGCGCGAAGTGCTGGCCCGGCGCGCCGATATCGGTGTCGCCCTCGACGGCGACGCCGACCGTCTGATCGTCGCCGACGAGCGAGGGACGATTCTCGATGGCGATCAGCTGATGGCCTTGATCGCGACAGGGTTGTCGCGAAGCGGCCGGCTCGCCGGCGGCGCGTTGGTCGCGACCGTTATGTCCAATCTCGGGCTCGAGCGCTACCTCGCCGACCGGCAGATCGGATTGCACCGTACCGCGGTCGGCGACCGCTATGTCGTCGAGAGGATGCGGAGCGCCGGCTGCAACCTCGGCGGAGAACCATCGGGCCACATCATCCTCGCTGAGTATGCGACGACTGGAGACGGGCTCATCGCTGCGTTACAAGTATTAGCCTCGATCGTGGAGACCGGTCGGCCGGCAAGCGAGGTCTGCCGGTTGTTCCTGCCGGTGCCCCAGTACGCGCAAAGCGTGCGCTACGGCGAGGTGATGCCGCTCAACCACCCGACGGTTCAATGCGCCATCACCGATGGTGAGGCGCGGCTTGGCGTAACGGGCCGCCTGGTGATCCGTCGATCGGGAACCGAGCCGGTGATCCGGGTCATGGCGGAAGGTGAGGACGAAGAGTTGGTCGTCTCTGTCGTCGAAGGAATCTGCGGGGTAATTCGCGCCGCGATGGCAGCCGGCAACGACATCCCGCGGGCGGCGGAGTAGTGCGCGGGCGAGTCCTGATCGTCGCCGGCTCCGATTCCGGCGGCGGCGCCGGCATCCAGGCCGATATCAAAACGGTGACGATGCTCGGCGCCTATGCGGCGACGGCCATTACCGCGCTGACCGCGCAAAACACCGAAGGCGTCTTTGGGGTATTACCGATCCCAGCCGATTTCATCCGCCGGCAAATCGAGGTCGTGCTCGACGACATCGGCGCCGACGCGGTGAAGACCGGGATGCTGCACGATGCGGCCGTGATCGAGACGTTGGCGGCGATATTGCAGGAGCGGGCAGGAGCTGTGCCGCTCGTCGTGGACCCGGTAATGGCCGCCAAAGGCGGCGCGCGGCTGATCGATCCCGACGCGGTCGACGCGCTGAAGAGACTGTTGATCGGGCGGGCGACGGTGCTGACCCCGAACCTGCCCGAGGCGGAGATCCTATGGGGCAGTGCTATCGCCGATGTCGTGACGATGCGCGCCGCCGGGCGAGAGCTCTTGCGTCTCGGCTGCCGTGCAGTGCTGGTCAAGGGTGGCCATCTTCCCGGAGACATCGTGACGGATGTCTTGGTGACCGCCGCCGGCAGCAAAATGTGGGAGAGCCCGCGCATCGCCTCGCGTCATACTCACGGTACGGGCTGCACGCTGGCCTCGGCGATTGCCGCCGGTCTCGCCCAGGGTTTGGGCGTCGAGGAGGCTGTCGATCACGCCCGGACCTATGTTCAGCGCGCGATTGCGTCGGCGCCCGGGTTGGGTCGCGGCCACGGCCCGCTCGACCACGCCCACCCGCTCGACCCACCGCGATGAGGCTCGCCTGCGGGATCGACGCCCACAAAGCAAGACCGCCAGCAACGGTATCGGAGATTAGCCGTTGATCGCGCAAACGGGCGGATACCGCAGACACCCGGTCTCGAAGCGCGCGTCGCCCGCCTTGAAGCCGACGTCGCGCATATGCGGGAAGATATCGGCGAGATCAACCGCCTCGCGCCGCTGTTCGATAAATTCCGCAGCCTCATGGCCGCGGCTTTGCCGACCCTTGCGACAAAGCGGAAAGTGACGGAACTGCAGGCCGAGATGAAAACCGACATCGCCGATCTGCGTCAAAGCTGAGGCTTGAGATAGCGCTGCGGCCGACCCGCCGCCAATCGACATTCGACATGTTCGCGATCGTCGGCTTGATCGGTATGCTCCTGACGATTGCCTCCCATTTCGCGCATTGAGACCGTGACTCCGTCTTGCGCAATTGACGCCCGTGAGCCGGCGGGCCGCGCGCAAGGGCGGGCGACCGTGCCGCTGCGCACAAGCGCAGATCGGCAGCAACCGGGTCTCCGCTCGGCAATCGATGGCGCTACCGATCGAAGTCGACCGCGACCGTATTGCCGCCGCTCACCACCACGCCAACGCGCTCTCCCGGCCGCGGTTTATATCGCCCCAATAGCAGCGCCGCGAGGGCCGCAGCGCCGCCCGGCTCGGCGACCACTCTCACGGTTGCCCACAGCGCTTTTTGCGCGTCTCGAATGGCCTCGTCGGGGACCACCACGACGCGCTCTACCAGTCGCCGGACGATCGGAAAAACCAGTTCACCGACGCGCCGGGGCGCCAACGAATCGGCCGCGAGCCCGCCAGCTTCGGCATCGACGGGGCGGTCCGCGAGGATTGCTTTGGTCAGTGTCGGAGCAGCCTCGGGCTCGACCCCAACGATGCGGATGTGCCCACCGTACCACGCAGCGATCCCTGCGATGAGCCCGCCGCCGCCGACCGCAACCAGGAGGGTATCGAGGTCGGGAACCTGATCTTCGAGTTCGAGGCCGACGGTGCCCTGACCGAGCAGCGTCTCGCGTTGATCGAAAGCGTGGATGGCGAGCGCTCCGGAGCGGGCGCGCCACGCTTCGCTGGCGGCGAGCGCGTCGTCATAGCGCTCGCCGCCGACCACGAGTTCGGCGCGGTATTCACGGACCCGGGCGATCTTTGCCGGTGACGAGATGCTGGGCACAAAGATCTTGGCGGGGACGCGGAGTTTCATCGCGGCATAAGCGACCGCAGCCCCGTGATTCCCGCCCGAGGCGGCGACGACGCCGGTTGTCGGAATGTCGCGCGTCAAGAGATTGGCGAAGGCACCGCGCGGTTTGAACGAGCCGGTGTGTTGAAAGAGCTCGAGCTTGAGACAGATGCGGCCGGCGTTCGATCCGAAATCGGCCTCGTCGACCTCGATCACCGGTGTGCGACGAATATAG
>JAFAHP010000660.1 GCA_019237175.1 Alphaproteobacteria bacterium | reverse complement strand
GTCTCTAAAAGCCTCCGCCGAAGCGAGCGAGCGACGCAAGGCCGGCCCGTACCAGGCGGCAATGTCGATGCTGAATTTTTACATCAACCGTTCCGGAAAGAATCTTTCGCAGGAACGCAGACGGGTATTGGATCAGGCAAAGATCGAGCTGCGCCGGCTATTCGGGCGAGGCTAGTCCGACCGGAGCGGTTGTTCAGCCCGTGTCGGCCGTGCCTGGCCGGTTGTCGCGGTGAGCCGCGCTGCCGCCTACTGCAGCCGCCGCAATGCCTCTGGGTTGCTGCGGTGCAAGGTTCGAGGGCGGCTCGCTCGCGACGAGCAGCATCGAGCACTCCGCCCGTTCGAGCAGCTCCGCCGGAACCTGACCGAAGAAAAGCTGTTCCCCCGGGCGCGGGCTTACGCCCATCACCAGCAGATTGTGACCCGCCGCCTTGAGCTGGTGGAGGATGGCCTCTTGCGGGCTGCGGGTGTGGCGCACCACGCCTTTCACCTCGGCACCATAATGATCACCCAGGCGGACGATCTCGCGGATTATTGCATCGGCGCTACTCATCGGAGCAATGGCTGCCCCCACTTGGCGTCCCCACGAGACGCGCCTCCTGCGGTCATCGGCAATGTGGAGCGCAGTCACCGACGCGCGTGAAGCCTGCGCCAATGCGATAGCGAGCTCGGCGCCGCGGCGCGACACCGCCGTGCCGGTAACCGGGACGAGGATCTTGAACCCAACCCCTAGTTTTTCCTGCCGATCGATCCCCCGCGCGATCGCAATTGCAAACGGGCCGCCAAATTTTACCGCGCTGCGCATGACCTGCTCGTCAAAGGCGCTGCCATCCGATGCGCGCTCGCGGCCGATGACGAGCAGGCCGTACCCCTTCCTCGCCTCTGCGTCGATGGCCTCCTCCCCGGGCTGTTCTCTTCGAGTTGTAATCTCGGCCCGGTCGCCCCGCCGTTCCGACGCCTGCGCAGCTTCGTCGCCCGCATCTGTGCTCTGCTTAATGACGGCCTCGGTTTGCTCGGTCTGCTTTGCCTGCCCTGAGGATGCGTCGGATGTAGTATCTTCCAAATGAAGCACCGTCGCTGGGATCCGCCGCGCGCCAGCAAGGAGCCCGATCAGGCGTGAGGCCAGTCGCCCGCTCGGGCTTGCATCGACCGTGACCAACAGGCGCTCGATATTGGAAACAAAGCCTTTCGCTTCGAATTCCTCGCGTTGCAATCGTGCGCTCTCCTCGGGCGTCGTCGGCAGCCGTGCCAGCGCCCAGCGCAGCATCGGCGGCATCGACATCGTCGTCACCACGGCCATCGCGACGACCGTCGTAAAAAGAGACTCGTTGAGAAGACCCATCGAGAGCCCGATCGAGGCGACGACGATTTCCGTTGAACCACGCGCGTTCATCCCGCAACCGAGCGCAAGCGATTGCGCCGGGGTCATTCCACCGATGCGCCCGCCGACGGACGCGCCGGCAAACTTGCCCACACTTGCAATCGTGATGAGACCGATCGACAGAAGGATCAGCCTCGGATCGACCAGAACGCTGAGATTTGTCGACAAACCTGCCAGCCCAAAAAAGACCGGCATAAACAGTGCGACAATCAGGCCATTGAGCTGCTCGTCGATGTGACGCGTGAGTAGCGGCGACTGCCCAACCAGGATGCCCGCGACAAACGCACCGAGCACGGTATGGACGCCGATCTCATAAGTGACCAGCGCCATCAGCCCGGCGACCACCAGAATCGCCGTGACGACCGGGACTTCGCTGACAAATGTGTCGTTTGTCCACCTGATCAGGCGAAAAACCAAATGCCGGCCGATTGTGAAACTGAGAACCAAAAACAGCGCCGTCCCGACAACGCTCTGCGCTATCGACGCTAGATCGATTTCACCATGCCGAGCGAGCCCCAGGGTAACCGAGATGATGATCCAGCCGATCGTGTCCTCGAGAATTGCCGAAGCGATTATCACTTGGCCAACGGTGCGGCGCAGGAACCCGACCTCCTGCACAACCCGCGCGACGATCTGTACCGACGAGATCGATAAAGCGGTGCCGAGAAACAAAGCAGTGATGAGCCGCTTGTCCGGATTAGGGAGGATTGCATCCGGCAGAACCTGACCTGTGAGAAAGCCGCCAACGAAGGGTATGGCGATCCCGACGATCGATACGGCGAAGGCGGTCTTTCTCGAGCGCCGGATAATCGACAAATCGGTTCGCATGCCGGTCTGAAGCAGTAGCAGCAAAATGCCTAATTGTGCGACCGCTTCGATCATTGCCCGCTGTTCCGGGCTGGTCGGAAACAAGACGCGCTGAAACCCAGGCCAGAGGGCGCCAAGTACCGAAGGGCCGAGCAAAATGCCGGCGACAATTTGGCCCATTACCGCGGGTTGGCCGATGCGCTGCATGAACTCGCCGATTACTCTTCCGCAAACGAGCAGCGCAATCACCTGGGCCAGAAAAACGGCTGCGGAAGCCCCGGGAGACCCTGTGCCGGCGGCAAATCCCGCCGCCGGCACCAGGCAGATCGGGAGGATCGCCGGCAGTGCCGACCGGAGGCGGTGAGACACGTTTAACATTCAGGGTCGGTTCAGACGAATTGGTCGGTATCCGAGAGCGGCGCACCTGCGTGGCTTCGCGAACGCGCAGCCACAAGCTTCAGCTGTCGCCGCGCGGAAGCGACCGGCGGCGGAAATGAGTCACACGCACTCGAGTTCTGGTCTTCGCGCGCTCTCGAGTTCTAGCCTGGGTGATCCTGAGCCGACAGAGGCATGGGTGCCGCCGGCAAGTCATGCAGACGCACATACGATGAATGGCCGCGTAGCACGTCGATTGCGCGCCGCTCCGTATCGGCATCCGGCGTACGCACCCATAGGAGAACCCCGCCGTGCGCCAGTTGCGTTTCAAGAAATGCTTCCTCGTCCTCGCCCAGCCTGCGCCCCACGAGAGCGCCAACCGCCCCGGCGCCGCCTGCCGCAACCGCGGCTGCGATTACCGCCGCTGCGACGCCACCGGTTGCCACGGTGAACCCGGCTGCAGCCAGCGCGGCTATCGTCGCGACGAGGCTAGTCCCGAGGACGCGTTCCTGACGCAGATCGGTGTCGCTCACAGCAGCTTCGCGCGGCGTGTCGGGATCATCGGCGAGACTGTGCGTATCAGGGGGGAGATGTTTTGCCAGCGAAGTATGCGCCAGCAAACTGAGGTTGGCGCGATCGATGCCGTTGCTCTGCAATTCGGACATCGCGCGTTCAAGCTTCTGTGGGTCGTCGAAAACCGCCACGGCCTCGCGGATCGTTGAAGTCTCCATTGCACCCTCGTATCCGCACTGTGCCTCTCAGACGGCGGGTCTCGCGGTCATATCCTCCCAGCGACCAATAGGACTATTACTATGATCAGCAGGAGACCAAATCCACCGGTCGGATAATAGCCCCAGCCGGCGCTATAGGGCCATGTCGGCAGTCCACCGATCAGCAATAGGATCAGAATGATCACCAGGATTGTGCCAAGCATCGTCTCACACTCACAACTCTAAGGTCACCATCGACGTCAACACGCCTCCTGTTAGTTGGTTCCGAGGTTGATTGCGCCGCACTCTCTTCATGAATTCTCGGGCTTTCTCATAGGTGCTTTTACATGCATGGATAGCTTTCACAAATTGTTACTATTTGTTACTGCAATAAATTCTACAAAAATTACTACATGTTACTGGACAACCCTGTAGGACCACGTGTTCGCTATCGGAGCTCTGGCACTTTGGCTAACAGCCGATCTCCATGCCGACTTCGCCAAAATTGCGTTCTCTGCTATAATCGGTCTAATCGTCGCAAGCATTATGCGGTTGTTCCTCGTTGGCGTCTGCCAGGCTTTCCCGTTGTATAGCCGGCTGCGGCGTCTTCGCGGCTTCGGGTAAGGTCAGGGCTGGTGGCGGAATGGGGCTAATTCCCGAACTGTCTGCGAAAGCAAGCACTTTCGCAGCCGCATCGCGCAGGGTTGCTACGATGTCGACCGAGCTAACAATCGTCTCCCGCGCAGCAGCAAGTTCGTCGGGCAGCGCCCCCCACAATCCGACCATTATTACGGCGCGGCCGGCACGTCGTTGAACTCGCCGGAGGAGATAGCGAACCTGCGTTGGGGTGCTCGTACTGATCAGCGAGAGACAAATCAATCTCGCGTCGTCCAAGGCGCTCGGATCAGCGGTGTCGGACAGCAGTACGTCGGCAGAAAGCGCTTCCAACGTTCCGACGCGGTTTGCGGGAGGCAGAAGGTGCACCAGCAACAGCGCCGCGGCCAGATCGAGCTCATTGCGGCCCGCCACGCAACAAATCCTCGGGACGATTGCGGTCGTCGGCCGAAGTGAGTGATCCGCCGTGGTACCTTGTTCAATTACATTGTCGCCGAGGTTTTCGAGAAGCGCCGCAACCGCCTCCTTTATCTCGGCACGCTGCCTGGCGGATAACGCCCCACGGTCACTGTCGGCCTGCGCCCTCTTCAGGGCTGGGATGGCGACCTCATCTAGAAACTCCGGAATGGATCCGTCCCTGGCAAACTCTTCGGCTTGCTCTGAGGCCTCATCGGAATCCTTCGCCAACAACCGCTGGTAAAAGGTTTCCTGCGGTGTCAAGACAGGTTCGTTACCGAGCATCACATCGAGGAATTCGAGATGTCGCACATGCCGGCCTAGCACCACAAGGCAGGCGGTCAGCGGCGTCGACAACAACAGCCCTATCGGTCCCCATAGCCACGTCCAGAACACCGCGGCCACGATCAATGCGACCGGCGACAAGCCGGCGCCGGCACCGTAAACCCGAGGTTCCACCAAATTCGCGACGATCAACTCAACCACCACGAAGAGCGCGGTTGTCTCAACCAACAATGTCCACCCTGGCGCGACTGCGATGGAAAGAGCAAGCGGGAAACTGGCTGCGATGATGATCCCGAGATACGGAACAAAGCGTAGCAACACCACAAAGATCGCCCATAACGCGGCGTTCGGAATTCCGATCACGGTCAAACCGATGCCGATTGGCACGCCGCAGGTCAGATTGACAATCAGCTGACGCCTCAGATACTGGCTGACTCGCTCTGCCGCGTCACTCATAGCTTGGGTGGTGCGATACAGGTCGCGGCGCCCAGCCAGCCGGATCACCCGATCGCGCAGGTCTTCCCAGTCCAGCAAGATCATCACAACAAAAACGATCACGAGGCCGGCGATTGTGAGTGGCTGCAGCAACGGTCCGATAATGCTCTCCACGAGTTGGAGCGGTTCGAGAGGGGGTTGCCGTATCTCGACCGGGATCGGTTTTGTCGGCTCGGCGCTAGCGCTCCCCGCGTGCGAAAGGCTCTCCGCCGGTGTACGTAATTCCAAGTTTGTCAGCTGGTTGCGGAGATCGTTTAGTATTGTCGCGGCACGGTGCAGGACTCCTCCGCCGGGGATGACCTCGGGGAGGGTGCGAACTTTGGCTTCAAGGTTCTCCCGGTATGCGGGAAGGTCTTGCGCGAGTGAGGAGATTTCCCTGACGACCACCGCTCCAAAGCCCGATATGACGGTGAAGGTGATAAGCACCGTGATCGCCACCGCGGTTACTCGCCCCACCCGCCAACGGCGCAGTGCACGCACAGCCGGCAACAGCAGAAAGCTCAAAAGCACCGCAAGGGTGATCGGGACGATGATGTTAGAAGCGAAATACAGGATCGCGACAATCAACCCTGACGATAGAAAGACCAGCATATAGGAGAGGCCGCTTTCACTGACGACAAGCGGGCTGTCGTTCGACGGTCGGATCTCGCTGGCCATCCTAATCCCTCGCTCCGGGTTGACGCTTGGAGCGCGCGCCGCGCTCAGCTCCGGTCCTGCATCGCGTGATCCAGAGTGATGGCCGTTCGGTGATCATGCAAATCGCGCGCTGCCTGCTCAGACCCAACTTCCTGATCAATCACATCACCTGCAAGAACTAGAACGCTGCCGCACCAAAACGCTCCGGTCGCGCGGAGCGGAGGACACGGTGATTTTGGGCCACGCGTTATGATAGAATTTTCTAAAAATGCATGTCGGCCAGGTTTCGGTGAAACCTAATTGCTCGAAGCACGTTTAAACAGCGCCGGCGCGCCAGAGGTTCCCTGTTGACGGCCCGCGGCGAAGGGAGGTCGGGTCATGGCGTCGCTCGTAAGCTCAATCGGACGGTTGTCCGACGGCCTGGTCACCGGGACGCACGATCCGGACCGGGGTCATAATGAACAGAATAATCTGAGCCACTCTTATCGGGAACTTCTGGAAGCTTTGCCGACGGCGATCTACACGACTGACGCCCAGGGGCGGATCACATTCTACAATCAAGCCGCGGTCGACTTGGCCGGCCGCAGACCGGTGGCCGGCTCCGATCAATGGTGCGTCAGTTGGCGCCTGTTTTGGCCGGACGGCCGGCCAATGGCGCATGATGAGTGTCCGATGGCGATCGCGCTAAAACAAGACCGGCCGGTCAGGGGAACGGAAGCGATCATCGAACGGCCTGATGGTACGCGTGTCCCGATCCTACCCTATCCGACACCGCTGCATGACCGCTCGGGTAGGCTGATTGGCGCGGTAAACATGCTGGTCGACATTACCGATAGCAAGATCGCAGAGCAGGCGCTGCGGCGGCTCAACACGATCCTCGAGCAGAATGTCGAGGAGCAAACAGAGGCGTTGAAATTAACCTCGGCGAAACTTACAGAGAGCGAACGCGACCTGCGGATGCTTGTCCAAAGCGTCACGGACTACGCGATCTTTATGCTCGATACCGAGGGCACCGTGGTCAGCTGGAACGCCGGCGCCGAACGGATCAAGGGCTATACGGCAGAGGAGATCATCGGTCAGCATTTCTCCCGCTTTTATACGGACAAGGATCGCGCGGAGGGGGTGCCGCAACGAGCCTTGGCGACCGCGGTGCGCGAAGGAAAGTTCGAGGCCGAGGGGTGGCGGCTACGCAAGGAC
Source organism: Alphaproteobacteria bacterium (assembly GCA_019237175.1). GTDB lineage: Bacteria > Pseudomonadota > Alphaproteobacteria > ATCC43930 > CGMCC-115725 > AP-15. The sequence continues at coordinate 5,574 of JAFAHP010000660.1, read as the reverse complement.
GGCCAACGTTTCTGGGCAAGCGTTGTAATCGACCCGGTTCGCGATGGCGCAGGCAGGCTGGTGGGCTTCGCCAAGATCACGCGTGACATCACCGAGCGCCGGGCGGCGCAGCAATCGCTTGCCGAAAGTGCAGAGTTGGCTCGCGGCATAATCGAGACTGCCCTCGATGGCTTTGTGCAGATAGATGATTCGGGGACCGTGCGCGAATGGAACCCTCAAGCTGAAAAGATATTCGGCTGGTCCCGACAGGAGGCGGTTGGAAAGAGCCTCGACACTCTCATCCTACCGACAAGAGAACGAGAACGTCATCGCCGGGGGGTCGCGGAGTTCCTCCTGACCGGGGTATCGCGCATCCTCGACCGGCGCGTACAGATGCAGGCGCTGCGTCGCGACGGCAAAGAGATCACGGTCGAATTGAGTGTCACATCGCTGAAACGTGGTGATCGCTACCTGTTCAACGGCTTCATCCGCGATCTGACCGAAAAGCTGGCGGCAGAAGAACAGCTTCACCATGCGCTGAAGATGGAGACGATCGGCCAGCTGACGGGCGGGGTGGCTCACGATTTCAACAATCTCTTGACGGCGATCATCGGAAATCTCGAGGTGCTCGCCGCGAAGTTGCCGGACCAAGGGTCCGCCTTCCGATACCTGGACGCAGCGTTGCGGGCCGCATGGCGGGGGTCCGGGTTGACCGAGCAGCTTGTCGCTTTTTCTCGCCCTCAAGAGATTCGCCCCAAGATCGTCAGCGTTGATCGCCTGATGCGTGATATGACGACCCTCTGCCAGAAGACGGTCGGCGAGGGGATCGAAATTGTGCTTGGTTCGCAACCGAATCTCTGGACCTGCCGCCTCGATCCAGGCCAATTCGAAGCCGCCCTGCTAAATCTCGCGGCGAATGCCCGCGACGCGATGGACGGATCAGGGCGCCTCACCATAGCTGCCGAAAATATCGCAATGGGTGCTAGGGACGAGATCGAATTGCCTCCCGGCGAGTATGTGGCAGTTTCTGTTGCCGATACCGGCTGCGGCATGAGCAAGAAGGTCATCGCTCGCGCCTTTGAACCGTTCTACACCACGAAAGAGGCGGGGAAGGGTACGGGCTTGGGCTTAGCTCAAGTCTACGGGTTTGTTAAGCAATGTGGAGGGATTGCGCGTATCAAGAGCAAATTGGCTAAGGGCACGACAATTTGTCTTTATTTCCCGCGAGCGAAGGGGGATGTCGAACCTGAGATGCCGTGGAGAGCTCTCCCTCATGCACTGAGGGGCAATACAAATGTCCTTATTGTCGAGGACAACGTAGAGTTGCGCGAACTCGCCACCGAGCTGCTATCGCATCTCGGTTATGGCACCGTCGCAGTCGGCAATGGCCAAGATGCGTTGAGAGAGCTGCAGCGGGACAATTCGGTACAGGTTTTAATCAGTGACATTCTACTACCCGGCGGCGTAAGCGGCCTCGATCTGGCGCGCGCCGCGCGTAAACTGAACCCCGATCTCAAAATCTTGCTAAACTCAGGCTATATGGTAGACGAGTCCCGATTGGCTCTAACGTCGGAAGCGTTTGAATTTATTGCCAAACCTTTTCGGCCGGCAGAACTGGCGACTAAACTCTCCGAGATACTTGCCGATCGTGAAGGTTGACGCGGGCGACCAGCGTTTGGGCAGTAAGGCAGGCCAAGAAGACCAGGACCGACAACGACAGTCACCGGTTTGGAGATGGCACGCGTGGGCCCCGGCCAGGAAGACTGGAGTAGGCAGAGCGGACGCCAGCCGTCAAATTGACAGGCATTGCATGCGGGCACGCAGGACTCGGTTGGGCTGGGGTATCTGAGCCGGCGCGGCCCGGTCTCCCGCCAATCGCAATAATAGCGGCGGTCCGGCAGCTACGCCGCCGCCCCGCCGCCCGTTTGAAGCACTGTTTAGCGGTTGGTGCCGCTCTCCGAACCGATGTGCCCGCCGGTAACAGGCGAGGTGGTTGAGCCGGATCCGGTGTTCGGGTTCTCCAGATTGTAGGCTTGCGCCTGTTGCAACTGCTCCTTGGTGATGTCCAAGGTAAGCCGATTGTTGTCGGTTTTAATCACGCTCGGCGGCACCGCTACATACTTCCCGCCCATGCCGAGAAACGTCCCGACATCGATGACGGCGGCGGCGACCCGACCATTCTTGTTGATAATGAGATCCTTGACCGAACCGATGTGCCCCCCGCTAACAGGCGAGGTGGTCGAGCCGGATCCAGTGTTCGGGTTCTCCAGATTGTAGGCTTGCGCCTGTTGCAACTGCTCCTTGGTCATGTCCAAGGTAAGCCGATTGTTGTCGGTTTTAATCGCGCTCGGCGGCACCGCTACATACTTCCCGCCCATACCGAGAAACGTCCCGACATCGATTACGGCGGCAGCGACCCGACCATTCTTATTGATAATCAGATCCTTGACCGAACCGATGTCACGGTTCTGGAGATCGTAGACGGTGCTGCCGAGCATTTTGCTGGCGCGGACCTGATTATCGTGGATTTCGGTACCGGTCGGGTTGGTTGCTGTCACTTCGCGCGGCACCGTCGTAGACTGTGCATAGGCCAGCGGTGACGTTGCCATCAGGATTGCTGCGACGGCAGCCGTCAAGTTCGTTCTGGTCATCGATTCCTCCGATATATTGAACTCACACGTTCTAACGACACTGAATTCGCCGAAGTTCCGATCTCATCGCTAAACCACGTGGAACAGGTATAAAAGGATGATTATTGGAATCGGGATACCGAGCAACCACAGCAGAATTCCCTTACCCATTTTAGCGCTCCTCTAGCGGCTCCAGACCCATTGATTCTTTGTCGAGGATCTCGCGCGCTGCATCCGCAGACAGCCCGCCGCACTGCGTGCTCGAGTCTCCGCGTTGTCCTGCTTCATGATCGCCGGTAGCGCGGCCGACCGCTTTTTTGGTTGCGCCAGTGATTTCTCAGCAGCCGGCGATGCGATCTTCGTCCACTCCGATTTCCTCGTCAAAATCGAAAACAGACCACATCGGTCGTCGGTTCCCGTTAGTCAGACAGCCGCCGACCGCTTGGAGGCTCGCGAGGCTAGCGCGGAATTTCCGGCGGGAGAAATTGACCGCGGCACTGCACGACCTCGAGCCGCACGATGTTGCTGACCCGAACTGCCGCTCCGGCAACTCCGGCTCGGACCAATAGGATAATTCTTATTGGCCGTGATCGACGGAACTCGGCGTCACATTTTGTCCTTTACCTCAAATGACGGATTAATGCGGAGGTTATGATGGTTGACGTCGCGACGGATGTTTCGGCTCGTGAGACGACGCGCTTGATTGCCAGCGACAAGGTCGAAGGCACGCCAGTGCGTCGCAGCAATGGCGACAAGGTCGGCACAATCGAACGTGTCATGATCGACAAACGTGGCGGTAAAGTCGCCTATGCGGTGATGTCGTTCGGGGGATTTCTGGGTATCGGTGACGAATACCACGCGCTGCCGTGGAGCGTTCTGCGTTACAACGAAAATCTCGATGCCTACGAACTCAATATCACGGATCAGCAGCTCCGCGGCGCGCCGGCGCTCGCGAGCGGCTGGGACACTGGGACAATAGATCGCGGGTGGGAGCGCAACATTCACGATTACTATCGCGCTTCCCCTTATTGGTAAGGCGCAGAACGCCGCAAATGTGGTGCCAGGAGCGGCGAACGCCGCTCCTGGCCTTTTGCGGACGCCAGGTTCTTTGGCCCACTGGCCCCAGCTCCTTTGCACTACTGCCAGGCTCCATCACCGGGAAGTGCTCGAAGGAGATCCGTCCGGCATCACTTCTTGCAACACCTCGTCATGCTGGGGCGGTCGAATGTTCAGGTTCTGTGCTCCGCGGGCACGATGATCCCTAATGCGGCTGATCCTTAATGCGGCCAGCCGCTCGCGTACAGCCCTGCCAGCACCAGGGCCGTCCCCATGCCCATTACGCCGATCGTCAAGGGCAGGCCGGCTCGTGCCATTCGGTGCAAGGTGAGGCCGAAGCCGGTCAAGATGAGGCCCACCAGGGTCAAAATGTTGATGCCGAAGAAAAGGTCTTTGCTGAGCATCGCGCCGTGTGACCTCGATCAAGGTGTCCATAGCTCCGCTGCCGGTTTGCGTGGAGCAGATGACACGCGAGTTTGCCGGCGAGTGCCAAGATACTTTCCCGCGCACCAGGGAGGTAAAGCGGGCAGACGGGGGCAAGCGAGCTCGGTGCCGATCTCCAACTTAGCTGGCCGCCATATCGGCTGATGCCCTTTCGGCCCGATCGGCCAAACTCTTGCGATTTCACTAACCTGAGGTGGTAGCGGGGGAGGGATTTGAACCCCCGACCTTGGGATTATGATGCCGCGCTTCGAGGATAGATATCTAATAATTGCCAATTACTTACCGTCGTCATATCGCAAAATAGGCGGTTCTTGTCGCAAGGACTTTTCACGACAGCCTCTGCAGCCGAGCGAGCACTTGGCGGGTCCCGATAGCGCCGTTCCAGAAGTCGATAATCACGCCGCGGTTCAGCTCGATCCAGCGGCTTATGAGCACGACATCGGCAGCCGGCAGACTCCCGGGAATAATCTCGCGCGGCTGCGGCCGCACGGCGATCGAGGGCGCCGCCCTCCAGGAGCCGCGCCCGCCGCGAATGGTGCTGACTTTGACCCGCACATCGTGGGGATAGCCGTCGTTTTCGGTGATCCACACCGCCATCGGCAAGCCCGTCTCGTCCGGCTCCAACTTCACGGCCGCCCAGTCCTCGGCAAGAGTTTCGGTGACTTCCGTCATGCTGCAAACTCCATGTGGTGCCAATCGCCTTTTGGGGTAAATACGGTAATTACGGTAGTTTAGGCCAAAAGTGATCAGCAACCGACCACCGCCAACTCACCGGCTGCGAATTTGGCGTGGTCGTCTTCGAGGCTCGGGAACAGGTGACCATATACGTCAAAGGTCATCTGGATCGAGCTATGGCAGAGCAGCGCCTGCACGCGCTTCGCTGAAAACCCGCGCTCGATCGCCCAGGACGCGAAGAAGTGCCGCAGCGCATGCAACCCATATTTCGGCTTGCCATCCTCTTTCGTGATCCCAGCCGCTCGCTGCAGTGCGTAGAAACCTCGATTGGCGATGTTGGCGTGGCTTTCGATGTTGCCCGCGCCGTTCGGAAAGACGAAGCGGCCCGGTCCCTTCGGGCAAGCCAGCCGCCATTCCTTCAGCGCGTTGACGACCATCGGTGACATCGGGATCTCGCGCTCGCCCGCGGCCGATTTCGGTGCACCAATGGCACCCCAATGGTCGGCCCGCTGGCGGACCTCAATCACCTTGCGCTCGAAGTCGACGTGATCCCACGTCAGCCCGCGCAGTTCGGATGAGCGTAGGCCGGTAAAAACCGCGGTGATCAACAGCGGGCGCCAGCGCCGCTCTGCCTTCGCCACGATCGTCTGAACCTCTTCCTTGGATGGGATGTCGCGGCCGACCGCGAGCTTGCCCTGTTGGCGCTTTTTGACATCGACCCGCACCGGCTGTGCTGCGTTCTGGGCGACAAGGCCCCGGCGCTGCGCCTCGCCGAGGATGCTCTTTAGGC
>JAFAHP010000541.1 GCA_019237175.1 Alphaproteobacteria bacterium | reverse complement strand
GCCGAAAGCGGCACACCCGGTCCGGTCGCGGTGATTGTCCCTGAGGATTTGTTCGACGCCGAGACCGATACGGCGGTCGACCCGGCGCGGCCGCGCGTCGTCGCCGCACCGAGGCCCAATGACCTCGACCGGCTGGCGATCATGCTCGAAGCCGCCGAGCGGCCGCTGGTGCTTGTCGGCGGCGCGCTATTGGCGGAGGCAGTGCGCGACAATGCCGTTTTTGGCGAACTCAACCGCCTTGCCGAGCGATGGGTATTGCCGGTCAGCCCGACCCATCGCCGGCCGCAGCTGTTCGACGCGAACCACCCGCATTACGGTGGCTATATGGGGATCCGCGTGCCGCCCGATCTTTTGGGCGAGATGAAGCGCGCCGATCTCTTGGTGGCATTGGGCGAGCGCATGACCGATTCGGTCAGCCAGTCCTATACCTTTCCGACCGCACCCAAGCCGCAGCTGCCGTTTGTCCATGTCTGGCCCGATCCCAACGAGATCGGCCGCGTCTGGCGGCCCGATCTCGGTCTGCCGTGCAGCCCCTATGAGGTGATCCGCGCGTTGCTGCGGCGCGGCGCGCCGAGCGACGCCGAGAAGCGTCGCCCTTGGGTCGGCGGGCTCAACGCGATCCATCGCCGGCTGTTGGCCAAGGAGTGGGAGCCGACCTCCGACGGCGTCAATTTCGCCGCAATCGTATGCGAGGTCGACAAGCACTTGGCGCCCGACGCCACCGTCACCACCGACGCCGGCAATTTTGCCAGTTTCGTGCATCGCTATATCGGCTTCCGGCAGGGGCAAGTGATGCTGGCCTCGGTCGTCGGGGCGATGGGCTCGGGCGTGCCGATGGCGGTCGCCGCGGCGTTGCGACGGCCGAATACGCAGGTCGTGGCCTTTGTCGGCGACGGCGGAGCGCTGATGATGGGGAACGAGATCGCCACCGCGGTGCAATACGGCGCTGCCCCGATCCTGATCATCTCCGACAACCGGATGTATGGCACGATCGGCATGCATTCCTATGTCCGCTACCCTGAGCGCGCGCTGATGGAGGGGGTCAAGCTCACCAATCCCGATTTCGCGCAATGGGCGCGCTCGTTTGGCGCCGAGGGGATCACGATCGACCGCGAGAGCGAGGTCGCCGACGCCATCGCCCGCGCCTTTGCGATCAAGACGCGGCCGGTCGTCGTCCACTGCAGGACCTCGCAGATCCAGATGAGCGCTTGGCGCCGCTACACCCGGTCCGAAACATTGCCGTAGTCGCGCCTCACCCTGCCCCTCCCTCCCACGCGGACTGGAGGCAAGGGAGGGCCTTTAGTGATGGCGCCGCCGAGGCCCGCATTTCGCGCACCATGCTATGCTGTCTCGGGGGTTGACATCGCGGTAAACCGCGCGAGACGATCCCTTCCAGATAGCGAGCGAGACGACGAACCGCACCGACGGAGAAACCGACATGCCCGTACCGCAACGCGTGCAATACCCCGACACGATCGAGCCCCTGGTTCAGTTCATCGAGGACACATCCCCCGAAGAGATCCTGGACCAAACCCTGCAGAAATTGCGCGCCGGGGTGGCGCCCCAAACGATGCTGACCGCATCGGCGCTGGCGGTGACGCGCTCGACCGACATGCCGGCGGGTCATCATGGTGGCCCGCTGCACCCGTTGGCTGGCCTCTATGCGGTCTCAAAGCTGGTCGACAGGCTCGAGGGCGAGGACAGTTTCCTGCCGGTGCTGCAGCACGTGGCGCTGACCAACAAGCACATCTACCATCCGGCGATGGGGCCTTTCGGTTTGTTGCAATTCGCGCCCGAGGATGTCGGGGGGGTCGAAGCCTCGAAAAAGGCATTCCTCGCCGCCGTCGGTCGTGGCGAGTACCACAAGGCCGACCACGTCTATTTATGGCTCTGGGACCATGCGCCGTGGATCGAGGCCTTTGACCTGCTGCTGACCGTGGCGATCCCAAAGAATTTCCACGACGACCACTACTTCATGTTCCCCGGCACGGTGTGGCGTGCGTTCGAAGAGGGCGTCCTCGATAAAACCTATCTGCCGGTGGTGATGCGGCAGGTGGTGCGGTTTGTGACCCGCTCTCCGGTCGCCCCGAACAACCCGATGCCTTCGGCGATGCCGCAGATCGAAGCGCTGATCGAAGAGCATGGATTCCTTCAGCGCATCTTGCGCCAGCGCAGCGGCGAGGATGAAACCGCCGCGATCGGCGCGTTGGGAGAGGCGATCGGAGCGGTCGACAAATTTGCCGATATTCCGGTCATGATGGCGAAGGCCCTGGCCGGCGGGCTGTCGCTGGAAGGCGGTGGTGAGGCGCTGTCGATCGGCGCTGCCGCGCTGTTCCTGCGCTCACTCGGCGGCAATCCGATGGATGTCCACCTCCACACCAGCGTCAATCTGCGGCGCTACCTCGTGCGGCAGGACGGCATCAGCCTCAAGAATAAGCTCTTGTTGCTGTTGACCTGGCATTTGGGCCCCGAGATTCGTTCGACCCAGACGCGGATGGAGCCGTACCCGCAGCCCGATATGGCCGCCGTCGCTGCACTGCCGGCGCGCTCACAGGCGGAGTTGCTCGACGCCATCAAACAGAGCGTCTACAACCAGCCGCCGATCGACTGGTCCGTGGTCACCAATCTCGGGGTGATGCGCGCGGCACCCGAGGTCAAGGAGACGGTCAGGCTTGCCACCCAATATGTGAAGGCCGGCTACGACCTGCAGGCCTTTATCGCGTGTCTCGGCGAGATCGTGTGCCACGACAATTTCACCGAAATGCACTCGTTCAAGCACCACCAGTCGATCGTCGAGGAGTTCCGGACCACGCGTGAGCCATGGGCTTGGATGCATCTCGTCTGCGGCGCGCAAGCCGCGGCGATTTCGTTCGGCAAGAACATGGCGGTCTACGAGGAGGCGCTTGACCTGCTTCACGCCGCCTGATCTCTGCTAAGAGAACTACGAAAACAGGGAGGCACCGTCTCCCTGTTTTATTCTCTGGAGCGCGGGCGTCCCGCCCGCAATCCACTGCCCGAAGGTCGAACGGGCAGGATGCCCGCGAGCCCGCATTCGCGCCTTGCCGGATTCTCGTGTAAGGCGCGCCTCGTCCGGTCAGGGCCCGTTTTCTGGATTTCAGGCCGGAATATCCCGATCGTGCGCCGCCGGCCGCTCTTCTCGCTCCGCGGTGCGGCAGCCGGCTTCGTCTAGTTAAGCTAGATTGAAGTATGTTGGAGCTGCTCGCGGAGGTTGAGGCAAGCGGAGTGAGCAGCTCTGTCAATGTCCTAATTTCAATGTTCGGCTTAGAGACCTGCTGGGCGCAGCGTATTCTGAAGCGTTGGATAAAGCGGGCGGATCTGGTCGGTCCCAGGAACGGTTCGAAATGCGGACCGATTCCACCGCGACCGTCGGCCTCTGCAACCGATGAATGAAATTACCTTTGGACATGGCTCGCGCCGCGCAGCCGACCCAGAGGCCATCGAGCAGGCGATCAGGGACACGCTATCGCGAG
>JAFAHP010000491.1 GCA_019237175.1 Alphaproteobacteria bacterium | reverse complement strand
GACCCGGACGATAAAATCGGGCAGGTATTTCTTCGGCGTCGAGCCGAGCAGGTAAGGGACCTCGAAGCCAAGGCCCTGGTTCTTGACATAGCCGAAGACGCGCGGGTTTGCCTCGGCGGCGCGGCAGAACTCCGCCTCCCAATCGCTGTCGCAGACAACCCAGTTGACGTGGCAGCGGCGCGGGTCGGTCTGCCAGCGAGTCTTTTTCGAGGTCGTGAAATTGACGTGCGCGGTGGACCCCATCGGATTGTAGGGCGCCAGCACTGCCTTGATCGGCCGCTCGCCAAACAGCGACGCCGTGATCCCCGCAGCGATTTTCTCGCAGGCCCGGTCGGCGATGTCCTGATAAATCAGTTGCGCCGGATAGGTGCCGCCCATGCAGCGCAGATAACCGCCATCGAGCCATTCGCGCGCGATCCGTTTCAACTGGCCGAAAAGGTGCAGCTTGGGGTCGCCGCCGGGATCGCGGAACTTCGTCAACACCAGCCGCCGGGCGAGATGAAAGAGGATTGTCGAGGGCCGCATGTCCTTGAGATGCGCTAGAGTCAGCTCGACGCCCTCACCGATGATGCCCTGGTTTTTGGTGATCGACGGCCCGACCAGATCGGGGGTCAGATCGAGGATCGAGTTCGGTCCGAAAGTCGCGGTGAGCCGCTCATTCGGCAGATCGCCAGGTTCACAGTTCATGAGCAAATCAACAAATGTATACGCCCGTTTGGGGCGGCAGTCCCCGGTAGCTCCTTAGCGTCAATCAATCGTCCCAAAAGAAAATGGCCCCGACAATAATCGGGGCCAAGTTTGAACAGGGAGGCTTCACGTCTGGGAGACGTAAGGGTCCGAAGACCCTCTTCCCGAGCAGAACTCGGGAACTGATGTCGACGGTAACCCGTCGAAAAACTCGCCGCGTCAATCTCGCGTGCTCGCAATGTGACCGTCGCAGCTCGCGATTACCACCGGGAATTTCGTCTGGCACGTCTGCAAAAAGCGCAATCCTCTGCGATATCCGAAATTGACTTGCGACTTGTCCAACTCGACCGCTTAGCTGATCCGGCTTTCTGCCACTTTGCGCAGCAAAAAATCGCGGAAAACGCTGATCCGCTTAGACGAGCGCAACTCTTCAGGGTAGACGAAATAGGCCTCGACCGGCGGCCCGGTCAGTTCGGGCAGCACCCGAACGAGCCCGCTATGTTCGACCGCGATGAAGTCGGACAACGCAGCCAGTCCAAGCCCGCTCAAAACCGCGCGGAGCATCGCGTAGAAATTGTTGACTGCGAGAATGGGCTTACGCTCTTGGCCCGGTCTGGCGCCGGTGTCCAGCAGCCAATTCACATTTTGCACCGGCGGCCGCGCATCCTCGCCGTAGACGATCAAGTGATGCTTATCGAGATCCTCAGGCTGTTGTGGCATACCGTGCTTTTTTATGTAATCCGGCGCGGCATAGACATGGCTGGGCACGGTTAAAAGATGGCGCTGGATCAGATCCGGCTGGCGCGGCGGTGACATGCGGATCGCCACGTCCGCTTCGCGCATCGACAAATCGAGTTCGCTGTCGTCGATCACCATTGTAACTTGAATATCGGGGTAGAGATCGAGGAACTCACGGATCCGCGGGGTCAGCCAGCTCGAGCCAAAAGCTACGGTGGTCGTGATCTTTAAGGGTCCCTTGGGCCGGTCCTTCGATTCGGAGATAAGTCCTTCAGCCATCGATAGTTTGGCGAACACCTCGCGGGCCGTACGAAACAACAGCTCGCCCTGCTCGGTCAGGATCAGACCGCGCGCATGACGATGAAACAGCGGGACACTAAGGCTCTCCTCGAGCGCGCTGATCTGACGACTGACTGCCGATTGACTGAGGTTCAGCGATTCGCCCGCATGGGTAAAGCTGCCTGCTTCGGCGACGGCGTGAAAGACCCGCAACTTGTCCCAATCCATTGCCTTTCCCCCGACAGACGGGTCCGAGCGACGCCCGCCCTATTCGGCCGCGTGCATTGTCGTGACTTCCTGCTGCGCCGCCAGGAATTTCTCTGCTTCGATCGCGGCCATGCAGCCCATCCCGGCGGCGGTTACAGCCTGGCGGTAGACCTTGTCCCTAACGTCGCCGGCAGCAAAGACGCCTGGAATGCTGGTCTCGGTCGAATCGGGACGGGTAATGATATAACCCTCGGCATCGAGCTGGACCTGACCCGTTACCAGCCCGGTGACAGGCGTGTGCCCAATGGCGATAAAAACGCCATCGCAAGCGTGGTCGAACAGGCGCCCGCTGAGCACGTCGCGCAATCGGACGCCGGTGACCAACGGCGGCTCGTGCTGTCCCCGAATCTCGTTGACGACAGCGTTCCAGATAATGTCGATCTTCGGGTTGCGGAACAGCCGATCCTGTAGAATCTTTTCCGCCCGCAGCGCATCGCGGCGGTGCACCAAGGTTACGCGGCGGGCATGATTGGTGAGGTACAACGCCTCCTCCACCGCGGTGTTGCCGCCGCCCACGACGACAACATCCTTCCCGCGGAAGAAGAAACCGTCACAGGTGGCGCAGGCCGAAACCCCGAAGCCGCGAAACACGTCTTCGCTCGGCAGACCGAGCCAGCGCGCCTGCGCGCCGGTGGCGATGATTACGGTCTCACCGACATAAACATCGCCCGAATCGCCGGTCGCAACAAACGGTCGATGTCCGAGATCCACCTTCTCGACCAGATCGACAATCACCCGCGTACCGACGTGTTCGGCCTGCCGCTGCATCTGCTCCATCAGCCATGGGCCTTGGATGACCTCGGCGAAGCCCGGATAATTTTCGACATCGGTCGTGATCGTGAGCTGGCCGCCCGGTTGCAGCCCGGCGATCAGCAGCGGTTTAAGATTGGCGCGCGCCGCATAGATTGCCGCGGTGTAGCCGGCCGGCCCGGCGCCGAAGATCAAGACCTTGCTGTGATGAGTTTCCGACATTGTGGCTCCCGTTGCTTCGAGGCTTACTACATTATTTCGCCGTGAAGCAACTTTAAGGCGCCGGCTAAAACCCGAACATATGATCGAGGCTGAAGGCGCCGTCGTTCCGCAGCAACCCGTGATAGCCAAAGAGCCGGCAAGTCGTATCACGGATGATTGCGTACGCTCTGCCCCCGGCGCGGGCGCGCGTCGCGGCATCAAACAATGCGCGATACCGCCACAGCCGCGAGCCGGAGCACGGGATGGATAAACTGCGCCTCGCTATCTCTTGTCCTGCCCCATCATAAAGGATGATGTCGGTTTCGCTGTGCGGCCTCCACGGGCGAGAGGCAGGATAGATCAGATGGCATAAAGTGTCGTAGCCGCTGTCGCCAAGCCGAAGATACAGTCGCGTCGACAGCCCCGGCGGCCGGCCGTTGTAGGATTGGGGCTCATCGCGATAGGTCAGGACCGTATTAAAGACATGCGCGCCAAAACTGGTTTCAGCGGCGTGGCTGCGATCGCGCCGCTGGTATCGGAAAATCGCATGCAGCCAACCGTCGGCTTGGCCGCCCTCGGCAAAGTCATAGACGAGCTCGAGATGACCATAGGTTTCGCCGAGGAGGTCTGTGCCCAAGGCGTCGTCGAGATCAAAAAAACTCGTGTGACCACGCGGCAGGTTGCCAAAGCGGCGGCACGAGATCTCGTTCCCGTCCGGGTCGTAAATGATGGCGGCGATGGGCAGCTCAGCTTGGCAGGTCGCCATTGGGGTGGGCAGCACCAGGGTCCGCCATTGCGTGCGCGGCAATACAGGTGCCGGGAGCAGATACCCCTTGCCAAGCCATTCTGCGAGCCGTGGCAATTTGGGGTTGGGGACGAGATCAGCGCGCTCGACATTGACATGGGCGATCCGGCGGCGGTCGCGTTCCACGATCTCATAACGCGGCCGCACCATATGCTTGCCGGCACTTAACTCGAGCTGGGCCGGCCAGCTGACACCGGGCAGCAGAGCGGCGACGTCGACCGGCCGGGTTGCAAATGGCGCTATCGGTTCACGCACCGAAACCACGCTGTCCTCCCCCATCCGGTTAAGGCCGATCGCGCCGGCTGGGATCGGGACAGGATGGCTATTCTGGATCCAGAGCACGACTTTCTCGCCCGGTGCCGGCGCCGGCAGGCCGGCGTAGCGGTCGGACGGCCAGGCGTTGGCGTCGTGAGTTGTCGAAAGCGACCGGTCGGCGCCATCCCCGCCTTCGTCCGCGAAGATGTCGAGCGCGTATTTGACAATGTCGTGTCCGGCGGCGCCGACAACGTGCAAAAACAGCTGGCCGCAGAATTCGGGCAGACGAAACCGCGCGCGAATCTCGCGGCTATCGAGCACAATACCGGCACCCGAGGGTCCGCAACTCTCGCACCATTCGGCAAGAACCTGACCGTCATCGCCAAACAGGGTTAGCCAAAGGGTAGGGTTATCACCACCGTAATTCGACCAATAATTGGCCGTGGTCAACCGCGTATGAAGCCGATCGGTGTCGCGGAAAAAGGCGAAATTGGTCGCAAAATTGAGCGGGTCGAGGTAGCGCGAATGATTGGTCAGGCGATCCGCCGGAATCCGCATCCTGTCGAGGCTAAGGATCAGCATGGGCGCGGGCAGAAACGGCTGCAGCTGGGCAATCAAGCGCGAGGCGTCAAAGGCGCTGACAAACAGAGAGCGCGCACCCGAGCGGCCGAGTTCGGTCAGCGGTGCGGCAGCGTATCCGAGAACGCGGTGATCCAGCCTATCGATTTGCTGGACGTAGACGCCCGCGATCTCGATGCCGTTTAGCGGGAAAAGTTCGGCAAACGCTTCGGCGCCGCCGCCCGGATCGCAAACCGCGACCGGCGGATTGTCGGCCAATGCTCGGACCAGGCCTTGCGCAGGCCGCGCGGCGCGCGGATGGGTCAACGCTTTATAGAGGGCGTTCCCTCCGGTGGCGTTATCAAATGTCTCGATCCTCAACACCATATCGAGGCGATACTACACGCGTCGACGCCGAGGCAAGCGGCTG
>JAFAHP010000813.1 GCA_019237175.1 Alphaproteobacteria bacterium | reverse complement strand
CACCTATCAGTGGATCCATTCGCTGCCACGAATCCTCGGCGCGCTGACGGCCACCGGGCTCGTCCTCGACTTTGTCCACGAGCATCGCTGGTTGCCGTGGCCGCCGTTCCCGATGTGCATCCCGAATGGCAACAGGGCGTATTGTCTGCCGAAGGGCGCGCCTGCCGTACCGCTGGCCGTATCATTGCGCGCCGTCAAGAGTCGTACGGCGCGAGCTTAGCTTGGCGAGCGACGCGATAGTCTCCGGTGCCAGGGACGAATGGCGAGGTTGCGCCGAAGCACTGAATGTCGACTCTTTCCCAATAGAGAGGCCGGATTTCCCCGAATAGACAGGCCGCTATCGCGGATCGGTGCCGTTCACGACCATATTGGCGGACCGGCTGGCCGAATCAGCCGCAGACAGGTCGATAGCGCCTCTCCGGGGGCGCTCGTGCCGTACCGTAGCGCGCACCGCTCATCCCGGCCGGTCTTCAGGCAGGTGTTCATGATAGTGACACAACCGGTGGTTAGTGTTCCCCGGTTCACGCGCCGGCAACTGCCGTAACCGAGCGCGCGCCGCGTCGGACGCCCGAAGAGAAGGATGACACGCTCTCGGTTTTCACGGTCGGTTTCGAGGATTGGTCTGTATCCCTGAAGTCATCGAATGAGGGCGGCAGCGGGCTGAGGCATTCTATTGATGAAACGAGCAAACGTGCCGCGTTGGCTGCCCCGTGGATCATACGGAGTGTGACAGCGTTGCTGCCACTGGCACTGCTTGGCGGGGTTCCGTCGGCAATTGCGGCAAGTCCGGCCGACTTGTTGGCGGCTGATCAGGAATCGGATCGAACAGAAAATCTGGATGACGCGATCGATGCAGCCCTCGATGCGGCGCAGGCCCATCGAGCGGCTAAGGCGCCGCCTAAAGTTCCCCAAGAATTTAGCCTCCGGATCAACGCACCGCTGTACGACAACTCGAATGTCGACGGCCACGGAGCACTGGAAAGCGACCTGGAGATCGCGCTAGGCTGGTCGCGAAGCCTGACGTCGCTGCCGTTCAAGCTCAGCGTGAAGCTGAAGGCCAGCACCGACCGCTATGCGAACGTACCGCACGCCGACGAAGACCAGGTATCGGGGTCATTCAGGCTGTCATACTACGATGCCGGCAACGACCAGGCGGGGGCGCCATTTTTTCTTTACAACCCCAAGGCGCTCTATGACGCGACGTTTTCGCCGTGGATCGAGACCAAGAACGATTTCGATTTCGGTATCAACAAATCTTTCAATTTCAATGGCGATTTTCGCTTGCTTCCTGCTACCGCGAACAGTGGGGCGGCCGCCATATGGACTCTGGGCGTTACCGCATACGTCCAGCGCCGCGTGCGCACGCTACTGCCCGATTCCCGTGCTCTGTACCTTGTGCCGTCCGCAACCTACGCGCCAAGCGCCGACTGGGTCATCCTTCTGACCGTGGAAAGCTGGGAGCGATGGTACGAGAGCGTTCCAACCAAACCGATTGCGCGCCGCGACTTCGAAATCCAGCCGATCCTGACGATTGCGTATGATCCCCCTATGGCTAACGGTCTCGGATCGCCGCAGATTGCACTCCAGATCGGTTTCGACAGTCGCTTTAGCAACATTCCAAAAAAGTCTTATGACCAATGGACCGTGGGCCCCGTGTTGTCCGCAAAATGGAAGTTTTGATCGCTGCTCAAGTAGCTGAAAAACATGCGATCATGCGATCGATCCGGCGCGGCGACGTGTTTCAGCACATCCTCGGCGGCGCGGGAGGTTGGGGCGACCCGGCAGAACGCGATCCGGTCGGTGTCGCTCACGATGTCGCCGAGGGCAAACTCACAGCGGAACACGCATGCCGCGAGTACGGGGTCTGCGTCGATCAGGCAACCGGCGAGCTGCTGACATAAACGCGATCAGTCAGGCGGCAGACGGACCTGGACTTTCGCTCGCTCTTCCTGAAGGGTAAGAAAGATCGAGGCGTCGCGATCGGCCCAGCCGCGGGCGACCGCTTCGGCCATTTCTTGCTCGCAGATCGCGGCAAGACGCATCGGCGTGTCGGTTTCCCGCGCCAGTTCGAGCGCCAAACCGAGATCTTTGCGCGCCAGTGCAAGCGAGAACCGCGGCTCGAAATTGCCGCGCAGCCAGGTCGCGGGCAAGCGCACCCGGAGGCTCATCATCTGCCCGAGTGCGGCTTCGTTGAAGACGTTGATGATCGTCGCTGCGTCGATCCCCGCCTTGAGCCCTGTCGTCCAGCATTCGGCCATGACCAGGTCGAGCGTGAAGCTCGCGCTGTTGTGCATGATTTTGGCGATCGACCCGCTGCCGATCTGGCCGGTGTAGAGGACGCGCTTGGCAATTGCATCGAGCAACGGACGCGCACGTTCGAAGGCGGCCGGCTCACCGCCCGCCATGACCAAGAGGTCGCGCGTCTCAGCCCCTTCCATGCCGCCCGACACCGGCGCGTCCAGCATTGCCACACCTCTGGCGGCGAGCATGCCATGGACCCTCCGGACGAGCAGAGGGGAGTTTGTCGTGTGGTCGATGTAAAGCCCCCCTCTTTTGATGACGGCGGCGATCCCGCTCGGACCAAGGCAGACCTGCTCCATCTCCGTCGGTCCGGGCAGGCAAGTGGCAACGACTTCGCATTCCTCGGCCACGAGGGCGGCCGAGTCGGCCCAGATTGCGCCCGCACTTAGCAGCACCTGCGCGGCCTCGGGCCGCAGATCGTGGACGACCAGCGAATGGCCTGCCGCCAGCAATTGACTGGCGATCGGTGCGCCAATATTCCCGATCCCAATAAAACCGAGTTTCATGCGTGGCCTATAAAGCGTAGAGGCGCAGCGCGTTGTCCCAGAGGATCTTCTTTTTGCTCTGCTCGCCAAGGGGCAGCGCCAGGAACCGGTCCATTGCGTTTGGGTATTTTGAATCACCGTGCGGGTAATCGGTCGTTGTGACGAGGTTGTCGTCGCCAATTGCGGCGACGACGTGAGCCACGAAGCCTTCGTCGCATTCGACCGCGCAAAAGCCTTGCCGGCGGAAATATTCCGAGGGCGGCATGGAAAGATGCGTCATCTCCCCGTAGGGCTCGCGCCATTCGTAGTGCTCGTCCATCCGGTCGAGCCAGAATGGCAGCCAGCCGCACTGACCCTCGAGAAACGCAAAGCGAAGCCGCGGGAAGC
>JAFAHP010000622.1 GCA_019237175.1 Alphaproteobacteria bacterium | reverse complement strand
ATCGCCACCGCTTTGAGGCCGCGCGCTTTGAGTTTGTCAAAATCAAGCGTTAACTCTTCAACGGTGCGGCCGCCACTGGTCAACGGTGCCTTGAGCTTGTGCACTAAGGGATCGGCCCCGTTTTTGGCCGGCTCGAGACTCTGTATTTCTTCCATAAAAAATAAATACAGGCCCCTTTTTTGGGCGCTAAAAGAAGAGGGCCGCGGGCCGGCCCCCTAATCAGCCGCCGCGGCCCCATGCCGTGCTGCCACTGCTAAAGCCCCAAAATCGCGCGCACTTGCGCCCCGTAATCCTCGCCCTCGACCTCGAATTTGGCCCCGAACTTGTCATGCTCGAAAATCCGCTCGTCGCCCTCGTAAATCGTCAACCGCACCACGGTGAGCGTGACGCTCGTACCGCTCGGCGCCGCGACCTCGAGACTCCCGAGCGTTAGGCCTTTGGGAAGCGTGTTCATCACAAAGCGCATTCCGATCGGATCGATGTTGCCGGCGCCCGAGTCGTAATACCCCATGGCCGCCCGGGCCTCGATTTGCCGGCCGCGTTGTTGCATGAAACGAATCGCATCGCGGTTGGGAGTGTGAAAGTTCAACGTGGTCGTGA
This sequence comes from Alphaproteobacteria bacterium, assembly GCA_019237175.1. GTDB lineage: Bacteria > Pseudomonadota > Alphaproteobacteria > ATCC43930 > CGMCC-115725 > AP-15. Next base: position 6,757 of record JAFAHP010000622.1, on the reverse strand, counting down.
TGTCGGCCGTGTGCCCGAGGATCGGATAATCGATCGTGCCGAACACGCCGGCGCCTTTGATCGACGCGACCTCTTGCTGGACGTCGCTCAAGGTCATGTCGGCCATGCCAAGATAAGACGCGATCCGATCGAGCGAATACACAACATAGTTGATAACCGAAATCGGGAAATTTGGCATACTAGGCGGCCTCCCCCAGGAAAAGGGTTTGCAAGCCGGCGAGGTCGTAAGAGAGCAAAAACTCGATATCGACCGCCGGCGTGGGCGGTGTGATGTTCACCTTGAACGTGATATGGCCGGCGATCAGCTCAATGTCCGGATTCAGCGATCGCGGAAATTGAATATTGCCGAAAAGCAGTGCGTTGCGCACCACAAGGTGATTGAGCCAACCTTGCAACGTATCGGTGATTTGCTCGACCAGGCGCCGCAAAATCGGTTTGCCGACAAATTGCCACGTGGTCAAAATCGTCGTGTTGCCGACGAAATCCATCATCCGCTTAACGCTCGACCACATATCTTTGGGATCCGTTGTGCCGGGAAAGCCGGCCGACCAATCGCCCCACATCCGCCAGCCGCCGATAAAGTTCAGAACAGTCATGACTCCTTGCGAATTCAGATAGTTCGCGCCCCGCAAGGTTAAATCGACCGGCGTGCCATCGATCAGGCAAGCGCCATCGGCCGGGATCACCTTGTTACTCGGCGATTCAAACGGGATCCCGCCGTTCGTCGCGTCAACGTGCATCGCCAGGCAAGCCCAAACCGTTGACGGATGATAGGTCTGATTGCCGAGTCGAATCATCGGCCAGAAGAAGTTTTGCCGCGGATCGTTAAAGTAGCCTTGATTTTTGTAATCGGGCACGGCCCGGTAAGCTTTCACAATTGACGTGTCGGCATCGATCAAAGCTTTCCCGGTGAACACGTCGTTGATCGCATAGCTTGCCGCGGTGACGGCCGCGGTGACCTCGGGCACCGCCGAAAAACTCGGCGTGCAAATGAAATTCGGGTTGACGCGATACTTGCCGAAAACCGTGTCGATCAATGCCAGGCCCGTGTATTTGTCCTCGATCGGATCGTACGTGCCAATAATCTGTGCCGGTGTCGGCCTGGCTGGCACCGCGCGCTTAAAGCCCACGTTGATCGTGGCCGCTTGTGCGAGCTCGCCGCCGGCAAGCAAAGTGATCACGAGCCCGCCCTCGGCGTTGTAAGCCATCGTGTAATCGGTGCCGTAGTGGGGCGATTGGTCCTCGCCTTCGTCGTCTTGGTAAGTGATCGCGACGGAATCAAAAATCACGTTTACCCCTGGCAACGTCACCCGATGATTTGTGACCGGAAAATCGGCCGGCGGCACCGCCACGGCGCCTTGGTTCGGATCGCTCACGTTGACGAAAAAGACCGGTGCAACCTGCGAACTGAAATTGACAAAGGCTGACTGCACGAACTCCATCAAAGTGTAAATGTTCCAATTGTCGTGCTCGCCCAGCGCCGCGCGGGCCTCGGCCAGGTTATAACACATTATCACTTTGTTGACGTTCTCGGTGCCGCCGGGCACTTTCCAAACCGGCGCCGAGCCGACCACAAAGGAAATTGCACTCTCGGCGGTGACGATCGCCCGAATTGCGGTTTCGAGCTCGCGAAACCTGACGCCATGATGAAAGGTTGCCGTTGCCATCGGTGGAATAAATACAAACGAGGCCTTATGCCGATTTTACACGCACGCACCGCCAAAAGGATTCGCGCGAATATCTCTAAAAACATCGCGACCGAAAAACGCGCGCATCCGCGCATGAAAACAAAGCAGGCCGTTGCGATCGGTTATTCGATCGCCCGGGCCGACGCAAAAAAAGCGCACCTGCGCCTCAAACTTGGTCAGCGCCGGCGCCCGTCAAAATAGCGTCAAAGCGCGACCCAGGCGCCGCGACTTCCCAGCTTGTTAGCATCACAACGCGATAAATCGGATGTTCGATCGCCCGAGTCGCGTTTTGTTCCACGTGGATCACTCGGAAATTAAACGGCATAACCAGGCGCCACGTGCGCCCGAGGATCCGCTCGGTAAACAAAGCGGTTTTGAGTTTTTCGGCCAAATTGAGCCCGTCCCGATAACCTTGGTGGTCGAGCTCGTCGTCGAGCGTCGAGATTAAAAGCTCGACCGAATAGCTAGCGGTTTGGAAAGTGTAATCGGCCGTCGAGAATTGCACCACGATATGCGGCACCACTTGCGAGTCGGGTTCCCCTGTCAGAAATGACGGAATAAATCCAGTCGTGCACAAAGGCGGTGCGAGGATCGCTTTGCCGGCCTCGTCGCGCAACGAGCTCTTTAGGAGCGTGTCGGCCGACTTGTCTTGCACGAACGACACAAGCGAATCCTCGAGGTTGAGCGGCGTCATTTACGACCCCCGACGATCCGCGCGATTTGGCGTGCGGCCTCTTTGGTGTACGTATCGTTTATTTGTGTTGTGATCGCCGGCCCGGCCCGCTCGCCTAACAACATTTGCGGCACGCTTGTCGATCGCTGTTTCTCGATCGGAAACCGGGATCGGCCTTTGCGACTAAAAACGTGCATCCCAAACCGGCCGACCACGAACCCGCCTGGATACGGTTTGGGCGCCCCTTTGATAATCTCGACGGTGATGACCGGCTTACGCCGCGGTTGCGGGCCTTTCGGGCTCAACTTGAAATCTTTGATCGGAATGCCCGGGCCTTGGCTTTCGAGCGCGCCGTAGAGTGTGCCCGGGCTCGAATGAATCTGGCGCATCTCTTGGTAAATCCGGCCTTGGCTGATCACGTAATGGGAGCGGATCTCGCGGCCGGCCGTCGTGCGCCCTTTGCGAATCGATGAATTAATCGCGATCGAAATCGCCTTGCGCCCTTGCTCGGGCAATTTTCCCAAGCCCTTAATCAACTGATCGAATCCGACCGGCACCGCTTGCACGTTAATCATGGTTCGGGCTCCGGATCCGGCGGTTCGGGCGGTTCGGGCTCGCCGACAATCGCTAAAACAAAAGGGCTCTTTACAGGCCGGGCGCCCTCGCGTGCCGTTAGCACCTGGCCGTAACAATCCACAAAAAAGATCCGATCATCGCGCCACCGTTTGGTTGCGTAAGGCATTTCAAGCCGCCCGGGTTGCGCTCAAGGCGATATAGTGCACGCCGTTTGAGCTCATCACATTGAGGATTTCCCATTGTACGCCGGCCGGCGACTCGATGAATTCGCCCTCTAAGGGCCGCCGATCGAGCTCGGTTTCCCACAAGCTCAAAAGCGCATCGCCCAAATAAACGCCGCCCACCTTGGTGATTGTCGGCCGGCTCAAGGCGTCTCTGCTCCAAAGCACCACGGGCCGGATTGTTTTCTTGCCGCCGGCGCCGTCGCTGACCACGAGCTCGCGCAGCTCGCCGGCGTCAAAAAGCAACGCCTCGAAAGAGTCGGCCATCAGCGCGTCAAATGCGTTCGGCATTAGATTTTAAGCGCCGCCTTTTTGTTCTTTGGTTTTGGCGGTGCTGGTGGATGAAAACGCCGGCGCTCGCCGTCGCTGTTAAGATGTAAAATATAATCGCACGCCAGGCCGGTTTGTTGTGTGCGCTTGATCCAGGCCTTTTGCTCGCTGACCGAGGTTGACGGATCGAAAACAAGCTCATACTTGAGCCCGCGCACCACGAAAGTAACTCCTTCGCGCATTACAAGTGCATCACAAATGCGTTACAACTGAAGAGCATCAGGCGGCCTTTTCAGCCTCTTCGGCGGCCGCTGGCGGCAAGGTTGTTAAGCGAATAAGCGCGTCGCCATTACCTTTCAAAAAGCCGTAATTAGCTTCTAGAACCTGGATCCGGCGGCCCTGGATATTCTCGTAAAAATCGCGGAATCCGAGCGTGAGCCCGCCCTCGTGACTGACCGGGCCGGCCTGAAAATAAGTGTTGCCCTCTTGCGGCGCCAGATAACGCATCGCGATCAAAATCGCGTCGGGCATCGTGGCAAAGCCGCACAAACTGCCGGTCGTCGGCACAAGCTGCGAATCATAAACGCCAAAACCAACTAGTGCCGGAATTGCGCCCGCGCGGATTGCTTCAGGCCCGCCGTATGCAGCCGCGTTTTTCAAACTTCCGTCTTTGAGCAGGCCGTTGAAATGAGTACCGCTTAAAACCACGTTGCGGCCCGCGGCCGGCCAATGTGCGCCGTCGCATTGGGCTTTTACATCGATCAAGTTGTCGGAATCAAAATCCGTAGCCGGGCCGACCGGTGTCGTGCGCGGATAATTGACGGCCGTTAATAGCGTCCAGACATCCTGCAAAACCGCGATTCCTAAATTCGACCCCATTTGCCGGCCAAAGTCTTGAATATTGATGATCGGATTAAGCGACAGCTCGGTGTCGGTCGTGCTCCAAGAAACAAATTTGTGCCGATCAATAACAACATCGAGGCCGGTTGCGGTTATGTCGCCTGGCGCATAGCTGCCGGTCGGCTGAAAATCTCTCGCCTCGGCCTGTGTCGGGATCCACAACACTTTGACTTTATCGCCGCGTTGTACAGCGTCGCTTGAGTAATTGCGGGCGAATACAGTTAACGGCGTCAAAATGGCCGTGAAAGCCTCGATCGCGGCGTTTGTTAGGATCGTGTAGAGCGTGTTAATGAAGTTGTTAGGCATATGCTGATTTGGCTTTTCTGGCGCCTCTGATTATTTGGCTTTCTTGGCCTCCAATTCAAGGTGAAGCTCGGCTTGGTGTTTCTTTAGAAAATCGCGCCGGGCTGCGACGTTATGAGCTGGGATCGCCTCAAGCTGTTCGCTCAAGGTTTTAGCCGGCGCGCTTGGTTCGGTTTTGCGCACTATCGGCACGCCGCCGGCCGGCACGCCCATGGTGCCAAGGCGGCGCAAACTCAATAGATCGGCATCGGCAATCTTGCGCTCCATCGCTTCGATCATAGCGCCGACTTCATCGGGCAAAGCATCGATTGCGTCGAGTAGCTCTTGCAACATTTCCTCGACGTGATCGAGCCGTTGCTCAACATCGCCGCCGTTGCCGGTGCCGCCCTGATAAGCTTTAGACCGGCGCCGCGCTTTGCGGTTGCCATCACCTCGCTTGAATAGGCCGCTGGGATTTGCGGCCGGATTATCCACCACGTCGCACGAATAAATTTCTTTACACCGCATCGCCTGGATTTTGACGGCCTGGTCGGCCTCGCCGAGCTCGATCGTTTCATAGTTACCGCTAAAGGAAATCGAGAGGCCGAACGAGGCCGGCATGAGCTCGGCCATTTCCATCAAATGGTCAAAGTGCGGTGAGTTTTTCAGCAAATGCAAATCGCCGCGCAACCGGTCGGCATCAATTCGATAATCTTTCAAAACGCCGACGATATCTTTAGCGCCGGTGTCGTGCTCGAATTTGACTTTGAGCCCGCCCTCGTAAGTGCCGGCGCACTCCAAAACGCTTTCTAAGGTTTTCTGATCGGCATAAACGCCGTGTCCGAGCACCGGGCCGATCGTGACCATTGAAACGCCGGTCAAAACGCCGGCCTCTTTATCGATCGCCGCGGCCGCCGCGCTAAAATTCAACGCTTGTCTTGTCATCGGAAAAAATAAATACAATTTAGCCCCAACCGGCGCGCGGGCTCGGTGCCTCGGCCGGCACGGCCGGCGGTGTTGCCGGCGAACTCGGCGCCGGTGGAGGCCTGCCACCCGCCGAGATTACTTGTGCCATCTCCGAATCCTCGATCGGATAACCAGTTTCGGCCTCGACCTCATCGGCAATCCTTTTGCGCAAGGCGATTTCGTAAGCCCGCTTTCGGTAGTGTTCTTCAAGGCCGATCCCTTGATCCTCTAGCAAGTCGGTCAAATTCGTGATGCCGGCGGCCCAATCCTCGCGATCGGCGCGCTTATCCCGGCCGTAATCGATCATGAGCCGAGCCGGTTTAGTGAAATCCCACCGCCACCAATCCGGACTCGGCGCCAGGCGGCCGATATTGACAAGCTTTGCCACCATATAGCCGACCATGCGCCGGGCGATCGGTTCAGAAAGGGCCTGGCGATCCTCGACGGCTTTTTGCGCTTGGCTTAACACCAATCGGGCATTGGTGCCCGAAAGCTGTGTCGGATCCCAGGCAAGCTCGTAGGGCCACGGCACGCCGGCGCAAGCGTTGCGGATAAGCCGGCTCATGAAGCTATCCCAAGCGCCCGAGGGCCGATCGGTTTTTAAAGAGTCAACCTTGCCGCCGCTGTTCGCTCTGAAATATTTTACCAGGCCGCCAAAATAGGTTTTAAATCCGATCGGCTCGTTTGGCCGGCCGTCGGCCGATTGCACCATGGCCGCGAAATCCTCGCTCGTGCCGCTCTCGTTGTATTCCACCAGGCCGATCGAGCTCGCCAACATCGAGGCCTGTTTTTCAAAGCCTTGCGTCACCATAAGGTCGAGCAGGTCGTTTATTGCGTGCGTCAAGACCGGCATCCCGCGCACCTGGTCGCAACTATCCGGATCGAACAGAAAGGCCAAATCGCGGGCCGAAATATCGACGTCCTCCTCCCGCGTATCGCCGAGGATCCGATACGCAACCGGCCGCTCGTGCTCGTTCAAAATCACGCCCTGAATGATGCGCAAGCCGCGGTAAGGCCCATCGCGCACCAGGCCTTGAATGTCTTCGCCCGTCCCGATCCGGTGCCCGAGGATCCGTTGAAACATCGGGTAACCGTCCTCGGCTTCGGTGAACAGTATCGCGATATCGCCGTCGCGATCGATCGTGATTGAATCGAGAAAAAGTCCGGTTACGAAAGAGAAG
>JAFAHP010000422.1 GCA_019237175.1 Alphaproteobacteria bacterium | reverse complement strand
GAGCCGACTCAGCTAAGCGCAAAATACGCAATTCCGTTTGATGATTCACAGCGTTGCGCTTTTTGCAGACGTGCCAGACCAAATTCCAGGTGGTATTCGTCGACGAAAAAACTCATCTTTGGAGCACGCGATGAGTGGTCGCGACGGGTTTTTGGCGATTAGCTTCGCCAATACAGGTTCCCGGGTCTTCCCCGGGAAGAGGGTCTTCGGACCCTTACGTCTCCCAGACGTGAAGCCTCCCTGTTCAAACTTGGCCCCGATTATTGTCGGGGCCATTTTCTTTTTGGACGATTGATTGACGCCCGATCAAATCCGATCGCGGCAGCGGCGTGGTCGATTACAGCCCAACCGGGAAGCACAACCCGCCTCAATGATAGAGAAAGGGACAGCCGCAGCCGTCCCATGGTTCATCGCTATGGGCGCCGCTCCGACCGCGACGCCCTATTGACGCCCCTATAACGCCGCGACCCGGATCGGGTCAGTTGATCAGCCTATAGAACTTGCCGGCGTTCTCGCAGGTCATCTTGTAGGTGACTTCGGCCGGCAGCTGGCTGAACTGGTCTTCGATGTATTTTTTCGATTCCGGCCACACCCCGTCGGGATGCGGGTAGTCGGAGCCCCACATCAAGGTTTCGACACCCATCTCCTCGATCAGCTTGGTGCCGACCCGGTCATACTGGAATGTCGCCTTGCATTGCCGGCGCCAATACTCGCTCGGCAGCTCTTTGAGCTTGAGGTCCTGATACTGATCCTTGAATTCGAAATCCATGCGATCGATGACATAAGGGATCCAACCGATGCCGCTCTCGCCAAAGACGACGCGGATGTTCGGGAAGCGCTCGAATACCGCCGCCCCCATCAGGTCGGTCAGGATCGTCGCCAACGTCATCTGAAACCGGCATAGCCCGCTATAGGTCATCCGCCGAGCGATTGTCGGCTCGAGAGACTTGCGCAATTCCGGGTCGGTCGCCGGGAATGTGTGGAAGTGGAGCGGCAGCTGCGTCTCGTTGACCGCTTCCCAAAGGGGATCCCACATCGGGTGCCACATCGGCGTCATGTGCCAGGAGCAACTGAGTTCGACGCCCTTCATGCCGATTTTGGCGACGCGCCGCACCTCCGCCGCCGCCCCTTCGATGTTGCTGTACGGCAGACAGGCGAGCCCGATCATCCGGTCCGGATAGGTGCTGGAGAAGGCGTGCATGAAATCGTTGTAGATGCGCAGCATCTCGTCCGCCGCTTCGGGATCTTTGATCTTCGCGCAGGCGGCGAGGATGCCGTAGATAACCTCGGCGTCGACGCCGTCGCGGTCCATTTCTTTGACGCGGAGGTGCGGGTCGCCGGGCCGGCGATGCCCTTTCTTGATGTAATCATCATAGAGTCCGGCCTCGTGCATCTTGTCGACGCGCAACTGCTTGCCGGGAACATATTCCGAGCCCACAGCCCCGATACCGCCGGGCTTGCCGTAATCCGCGCCGTTGTTGTCGACCCAGCGCTCGCTACCGTTCGGCTGCTTGGCGACATACGGCATTTGATCTTTGAGCTTGCTCGAGGCATTCGAGGTGAACAGATCCGGCGGCAGCCAAATCATGTCGAGATGGCAATCAGCCGAAATTCGCCGGTATTGCATAACGCAAACCTCCAGTCAGATTGGAACCGGGCGCGTGACGGTGCAGCATGACCCGCCCAACTTTAGGTACGTTTTCAAGACCCAACCTATGCCGATCTGCGCAGGTCTCCGATGCACTTGCGTCAACCCTCCCCCCGGCCTCCCCTCTCCGTTCGACGACCAGTGTGTGGGGATCGAGCGTTGACGATCAAAACTTGATCGGTTCCCGCCTGCCCGGAAAACGAGTATTTTGGCCGAGAAAGTGTGCGTGGGCGCGCCGGCCGTGAGAGGAGAAACCGATGCTTTATCCGGTCATACTGTCCGGCGGGTCTGGAACGCGGCTGTGGCCGATGTCGCGCACGCTCTATCCCAAACAGCTGTTGCGGCTGATCGGCGAAGACAGCCTGTTGCAGCAAACCGTTCGCCGGGTCGCCGATCTCGGCCGCTTTGCCCCGCCTCTCCTCGTTGCCAATGAAGAGCACCGCTTTATCGTTGCCGAGCAGTTGCGCGAGATCAAAGCGGATGCCCAGGCCTTGCTGCTCGAACCGGTCGGCCGCAACACCGCGCCTGCCGCCTGCGTTGCCGCATTGATGCTTGCCGAGAGGGAGCCCGAGGCGTTGATGCTGTTGTTGCCATCGGATCACATCATCGCTGATGAGGGGGCATTTGCCGTTGCGATCGATCGCGCCGCCGCTGCCGCTCGCGCGGGTGCCTTGGCGATGTTCGGCATCACCCCCGAGCGCCCCGAAACCGGCTATGGTTATATTCGACGCGGCGAGCCGGTCGACGGTATCGCCGGCGTTTTCCGGGTCGCCGAATTTGTCGAGAAACCGACCCTGGACGTCGCACAATGCTACCTCGCTTCGGGCGAGCATTTCTGGAACGGGGGCATGTTTTTGTTCCCGGCGGGACTGTTT
>JAFAHP010000249.1 GCA_019237175.1 Alphaproteobacteria bacterium | reverse complement strand
GGGTTGGCTCCGGCCGACGGTCGTGATGGCGGTGAATGCAGCTCAATCGTACCGATGCGCGTGCCGGTCGTCGTATCGATCGAGATTATCTGACGATCCCCGTTAGGCAGTACGAGATCGAGAACCAGACGATCGGGTGCCGCCGCCATCGCCTCGACCCGCGCGCCGCGCGGGATGTCGATGACCCTCGGTGTGAGCGAATGAGCGGCAGACGGTTCAGTCCGCCGGGGCGCCACTCGTGCGCCGACCGCCACAAACAGCGCGATAAAGCCGGCGACAAGCATGACGCCCATTACCACGACCAGTATCTTGAGCGCGCGCAACGGCATTGTTTACGAGGCTCAGCAAGCTATGAGGGCTGACGCGACCGCCGGAGGCTCGGCTCGGGTTCAGCCCGACCCGGCGGAAGTGGGTGTGCGTCTCGATCGCATGTTAGCGAACCATTTCCCCGGGTTGTCGCGGACCCGGCTCAAGCGGCTGATCGAAGAGGGCCGCGTCGTCGAAAACGACATCGCGGCGCGCGATCCATCTCACCGCATCCGGCCGGGTCAAATTTTTATCGTCTTCTTCCCAGTAATCGAGGATGCCGCACCTGAACCGCAACCGCTCAGCCTCGATATTCGCTTTGAGGATGCACATCTGATCGTTGTCGACAAGCCCGCCGGGCTCGTCGTTCATCCCGCTCCCGGAAACCCCGACGGCACTCTGGTCAATGCCTTGATCGCGCATTGCGGCGCGAGCCTCTGCGGGATCGGCGGCGAGCGGCGGCCCGGCATCGTCCACCGTCTCGACAAGGACACCAGCGGCCTGATGGTGGTCGCCAAGACCGATGCGGCGCATCAGGCATTGTCGCGCGATTTTGCGGCGCGCCGCATCGACCGCGCCTATGCTGCCTTTGTCTGGGGAGTGCCAAGTCCCCCGTCCGGCGATATCGACGGCGATATCGGACGCAGTGCCGCGAACCGCAAAAAAATGGCGGTGGTCGGCGCGGGCCGAGGACGGCCGGCGCTGACCCGGTACCGCGTCGAGCGCACGTTCGGGAAACTGGCGGCTCTGCTTGAATGCCGGCTCGCCACCGGCCGCACCCATCAAATCCGGGTGCATCTGGCGCATATCGGCCATTCGCTGATCGGCGACCCGATCTACGGCAGCCGCGCCGGCCGCGCCGTTGCCCGCTCGGGTGAGATCGGAGCGCGGATCGGTGCGTTTCCGCGGCAGGCGCTGCATGCCAAAAGGCTTGGCTTTGCGCACCCCGCCGACGGCCGCGCCCTAATCTTTGACAGCCCCCTGCCCACCGACCTTCACGAGCTGTTCATTGTTTTAGAGCGATTTTAAACTGGACAAAACCCTACGAAATTACTAAGGTATAGCAGACGGGCCCGGTTGCCGGGACACAATTTCGCGGCCAAACGTTTACCCAAGACAAATCCTCAACAGGAGCAACGAACCTCACAATGGCCACCCTCTCGGTCCCTTCGATTTCCGCTGAGGGAAACCTGACCCGGTATCTCCAAGAGATCCGCAGGTTTCCGATGCTGGAGCCGGAAGAGGAATACATGCTCGCCAAGCGCTGGAAGGAGCATGAGGACCCACAGGCCGCCCACCGCCTGGTCACCAGCCATCTGCGGCTCGTCGCCAAGATCGCGATGGGTTATCGCGGTTACGGATTGCCGCTGTCCGAGCTGATCTCGGAAGGCAATGTCGGCATGATGCAGGCAGTCAAGCGTTTTGATCCCGATCGCGGTTTCCGCCTTGCGACCTACGCGATGTGGTGGATCCGGGCAGCGATACAGGAATACATCCTGCACTCGTGGTCGCTGGTCAAGATGGGGACGACCGCCGCGCAGAAAAAGCTGTTCTTCAACCTCCGCAAATTGAAAGGCCAATTGCAGGCGATGGAGGACGGCGACCTGTCACCCGAAAATCTGAAAAAGATCGCAACCGAACTCGACGTGCCGGAGGCCGACGTCGTCAGCATGAATCGGCGGCTGGCGAGCCCTGACCATTCGCTGAATGCGCCATTGCGCAGCGACAGCGAGGGCGAATGGCAGGATTGGCTCGTCGACGAAACCGAAAGCCAAGAGACCAAGCTCGCCGACCGCCAGGAGTTGGGGCTGCGCCGCGACCTGTTGGAAAAATCGATGACGCATCTGAACGATCGCGAGCGCCATATCCTCGCCGAGCGGCGGTTGCGTGACAATCCGACCACACTCGAGGACTTGTCGCAGCAATACGGCATCTCGCGCGAACGGGTGCGGCAGATCGAAGTGCGCGCGTTCGAGAAACTGCAAAAGGCGATCAAGGCCGCCGCGATCGAGCGCCGCCTCGTTACCCATTGAGCGGTCTCGGGCTCTTACTCTCCCTACTACACGATCTCTAACAACGCTCACCATCCAAGAACACCTGCACTTCCGACCAGGGCGCGGCCCGCGTTCATCGATCCCGGGCTCGCCGGCTACGCCGTCGCCCCGGAACGATGGTGAGTTCGTTGGGTCCGTCCGCGAGTATCCCGGGATGTTCGTGAAAACTTCACGCGGCTGGCCGGACATAATGGTCGGCCAGCACCTGGGCAATCACGGCCGAAACCCGACGCCCGGTCGGAATGTGCAGAAATTCGTTGGGTCCGTGTGCGTTCGAGTGCGGGCCGAGAACGCCGGTGACGACAAACTGCGCCTCAGGGAACTTTTCGCCGAGCATCGTCATGAACGGGATCGAGCCGCCCTCGCCCACATAAGCAGCGGGCGCTCCGAATACGGCTTGCGAGGCGCGCGCCAGCGAGCTTTCGAGCCAGGGCGCCAAAGGCGGCGCATTCCAACCGGTGGCACTCGACCCGAGTTCGAGCGCGACATTGGCGCGGTATGGCGGGTCGGTTTCGAACAATGAGCGCAGCAGCGCGCCGGCTGCCGCAGCCTCGACGGTCGGCGGCAGCCGCAGGCTCAATTTCGCCTCGGTAAACGGCAACAAGACGTTGCCGGCGTCCAGCGGCGACGGCAGGCCGGCGATCCCGGTTATCGC